>JANNKN010000253.1:0-8137 GCA_031396315.1 Deltaproteobacteria bacterium | reverse complement strand
GAACGCCCGCGAGATGAGCGCCGAAGAGGTGCCGCCCGAGCCGCCGATCGCGCTCGTCGTGGTCGACGTGAGCTTCATCTCCGCGACCCTCGTGCTGCCGCGCATTGCCGCCGTCGCGCCGCGCGCGGAGCTCCTGGTGATGGTGAAGCCGCAGTTCGAGGTGGGGCGCGCGCGCGTGGGGAAGGGCGGCGTCGTGCGCGACGACGCCGACCGCGCGAGCGCCGTCACCCGGGTGCGCGAGGCCGCCGCGGCGCTCGGATACGCACCGCGCGGAGAAGCCGAGAGCCGGTTATCCGGGCCGGCCGGGAATCGCGAGGTGTTCCTGTTGCTGCGCCCAGGCGCCGCGGGGGATCTCGTTCGAAACCAGACCGATCTCGTCTGATATGCGGCCCGCTGCTAGCTTGCGCCAGGTCAGCGCTGAGGAGATTCCGCCATGTCGCTCATCCAGGTCACCGATTCCGCCGCATCGCAGATCAAGCGCTTGCTCGACGCCGAGGGCAAGGCTGCGAGTCACGCGCTGCGCATGAAGGTGATCGGCGGCGGCTGCTCCGGCCTCCAGTACCAGTTGTCGTTCGATCCCAACCTGAAGGACAACGACGCCCAGATCGAGAGCGCCGGCGTGCGCGTCGTCGTCGATGAGAAGAGCGCGCTCTACCTCGTCGGCACCACGCTCGATTACATCGACTCGCTGATGGAATCGGGCTTCAAGATCCAGAACCCGAACGCGAAGAACTCCTGCGGCTGCGGGCAGTCCTTTTCCGCGTAGGTTGTCGAGCCGCGATGATGCCGCGGAAGCCGATTTATCTCGATCACCAGGCGACGACACCCTGCGATCCGCGCGTCGTGGCGGCCATGCAGCCGTATTGGAGCGAAGACTTCGGCAACCCCGCGAGCGCGTCTCACGCATTCGGCTGGCGCGCAGAGGCCGCGGTCGAGCAGGCGCGCGAGGAGATCGCACGCGCGATCGGCGCCGCGGACCCGCGCGAGATCGTGTTCACGAGCGGCGCGACCGAGAGCGACAACCTCGCACTGCAAGGCGTGCTGCGTGCGCGGGGCGTCGCCAGCGCGCACATCGTCAGCGCAGCGACCGAGCACCCGGCCGTGCTCGAACCGTGCCGCGCGCTCGCGAAGCAAGGTGCGTCGCTCACGATTCTGCCCGTCGACGCGGGCGGACGCGTGAGCCCGGACGAGGTCGCGCGCGCGCTCACGCGCGAGACCGTGCTCGTCTCGGTGATGGCCGCAAACGGTGAGATCGGCGCGCTCGCGCCGCTCGCAGAAATCGCCGCGATCTGTGCGCAGCGCGGTGTGCTGTTTCACAGTGATGCCGCGCAGGCAGTCGGCAAGATCGCGCTGAGCGTCGAGGCACTCGGCATCGATCTGCTCTCGCTCTCGGGCCACAAGCTGTATGGGCCGAAAGGAATCGGCGCGCTTTACGTGCGCCGCCACCGACGCGGCGGCGAGCGGCTCGCACTGGCGCCGCTCGTGTACGGCGGCGGGCAGGAGCGTGGGTTGCGCAGCGGCACGTTGCCGACGCCGCTGATCGTCGGCCTCGCGCGCGCCGTCGCGCTCGCGGTGGCGGAGCAGCCGGCGGAGTCGGCGGAGTCGGCGCGGCTCGCTCGCCTGCGCGCTCGCCTGCTCGCGCGCCTGCGCGAGAAAGCCGGCGATGTGCAGCTGAACGGCGCCGAGTCAGCGGGGCTCGCGGGCAACCTGAACCTCGCGCTGACCGGCACCTCGGCGGATGCCGTGATCGCGCGGCTCCCCGAGCTCGCGCTCTCGACCGGCTCCGCGTGCAGCTCCACGAAGCCCGAGCCGAGCCACGTGCTCAGCGCCCTCGGCCTCCCGCCCGCGCGCATTCGAGCCTCACTGCGCATTGGCCTCGGCCGCTTCACCACCGAAGCAGAGGTCGACTTCGCCGCCGACCGAATTGCCGAAGAAGTGCGCGCCTTCCGCGCATCGCAAACCTCCGCAGCGAGCCGATAACGCGCCCGCTACGTTGCGCCGCTGCACGCAAGAGGAAATGAATTGCCGAAGTGACGCAGCGTTTGCGCCGACCTGGCTGACGAAGTGCCTCGCAAGCCGAGGGTGAGGCCGCAAGCGAAGCGCGCAGCGAGGCGAAGTCTTCGGAGCCGAGCGAAGTAAACAAGGAAGAAGCGCGAGATTGCTCGCCAACGAGGAGCCGCCCGTGGCCGAGACCAAGTCATCAAACATCACCTGGCATGCGGGCCAAATCTCGCGAGGTGATCGTGAAAGAAACCTCGGGCAGCGCGGCGCCACGGTGTGGCTGACGGGCCTCTCGGGCTCCGGCAAGTCGACGGTCGCCGTCGCGGTGGAAGCGGAGCTCGTGAAGCGCGGCAAGCTCGCCTACGTGCTCGACGGCGACAACGTGCGCCACGGCCTCAACAAGAACCTCGGCTTCTCGCCGGAAGATCGCACCGAGAACATCCGCCGCATCGGCGAAGTCTCGAAGCTGTTCACGGACTGCGGCGTGCTCGTGTTCACCTCTTTCATCTCCCCCTACCGCGGCGATCGCGATCAAGTGCGCGCGCTGTTCGCGGCTGGCGACTTCGTCGAGGTCTATATCGCGGCCGATGTCGCGACCTGCGAAACGCGCGACCCGAAGGGCCTCTACAAGAAGGCGCGCGCCGGGCAGATCCCCGATTTCACGGGCATCTCGGCGCCGTACGAGGAGCCGCTGAAGCCCGAGCTGACGCTCGATACCGGGAAGCAGACGCTCGAGCAGAGCGTGAATGCGGTGCTCTCATATCTCGAGCAGAACGGCTACGTCGGTCGTTAGGCCGGTAGCGGAAGCGCGACCATGAAGCGGTGGGGCGTGCTCGCACTGGCGCTTGGCGCCGCCGCGTGCGCGACGTCTACCCCGCAGAATGCGTCGCCGCCGCAAATCCTTCCCGAGGCGGAGCGACAGTCGCCAGCACTTCCGGAGGCGCGCGAGCCCGAGAAGCCGCCCGAGCTCGAGTTCTTGCTCGCGCAGCGACTCGAGCAGGACGGTGACCTCGCGGGAGCGCTCGCCGCCAGCGAACGCGCGCTCGCGGGCGATCCGGACGACGCATTCCTGATGACCCACGTCGCACAGCTCGCGTTTCGGCTCGGCGACGGCACGAAGGCGCGCGAGCTCGCCGAGCGCGCGCATGCGAAGCATGCAGACGACCCTTGGCTGCGCGCGTTCCTCGCCCAGGCGTATCGCGCGGAAGGGGATCTCACGCGCGTCGTCGACGTTCTCACGACCGCGGCCGGCGATCCGATCGACGGCGATGCGGCGGCACTGCTTTATTCCGTCTGGCTCGAGAAGGGCATCTACGAGCAGGCGCGCCGCGTCGCGCGCTGGCAGGTGGATACCGAGCCCGAGCTGCCCGCGAGTTGGCTGAATCTCGCGGAGGCCACGGAGAAGCTCGGCGACGCCGCGGGCGCCGAGAAGCTTCTGCGCGAGGCCGATCGCAAACATCCCGAGGAAGTGCAGTTCCTGGCTGCGATCGCGGCGATCCGGCGCGGGCGCGGCGATCGGCTCGGCGAGCTGGGTGTGCTGAACGAGCTGCTCGCGCGCGCACCCGAGGATGCAGCTTCGTGGCTTGCGAAGGCGGAGGCGGAGTTCGATCTCGGGCGCGAGGCCGACGGGCACCGCTCGCTCGCGCAAGCCGAGCAGCACCAGCCCGACGATCTGCGCACCACCATGCGCATCGCTCTGCTCGACCTGCAGCGTGGTGCGTTCGAGGACGCGGAGCGGCGCCTTGCGCGCGTCTCGGAGCTCTACCCCGAGCAGTACGAGATCGCGTACTTCCTCGGGGTTTCACGTCGGCGCTCGGGCGACGTCGAGGGCGCGCTGCTCGCGTTCGATCGCATCGCAGAGGGGCACGCGCGCTTCGCAGACGGGCGCGTTCAGGTGGCGAGCATTCTCGAAGCCGAAGGGGATTTCGTGGGCGCGCGCGGCGAGATCGAGCGCGCGCAGGCGGTCGAGAACACCCAACAACTCGCCTACTACCACGCGAGTCTGCTCGCGAAGGGCGGCGACGTCGCGGGAGGGATCGCCGAGCTCGAGGCGATGCGGAAGGGCGGGCCCGAGGAAGCCGAGACGCTGTACAACATCGGCGTAATTCGCGGCGAGGCGCGCGACGTCGCCGGTGCGCTCGCGTCGATGGATCAGGCGCTCGCGCTCGATCCCGAGCACGCCGGCGCGCTCAATTTCGTCGGCTACTCGCTCGCCGAGCGCGGCGAGCGCCTCGACGAAGCGCAAGCCCTGATCGAGCGCGCGCTCGCGCAGCGCCCGGGCGACGGCTTCGTCACCGACAGCCTCGGCTGGGTGCTCTTCCAACGCTCGCGCGCGTCGCTTGCCGCCGGCGACGCGAGCGCAGCCGCACGCTGGCTCGAGTCCGCGCGCGCGAAGCTCGAAGAGGCGCACGCGCTCACGGGGGGCGATCCGGTCGTGTCCGAGCACTTGGGCGATGTGTATCTCGCGCTCGGGAAGAAGCGCGTCGCGCTCGAGAAGTACGAGCAAGCGGTCGCGCAAACGCCGCGTGCGGGTGAGCAGCCGGAGCTCGGCGCGAAGCTCGAGCGCCTGCGCCGCGAGCTCGGCGCGCAATGAGGCGCGCGGCGCGAACGCTGTGGGCGCTCGGCTGCACACTCGCACTCGCCGCGTGCCAAACGCCACCGCCGGCAACGCCCACGTGGGCGGCGCTAGCGGCCGACGACGCGCACGCGGCAGAACGCCTCGCTTGGCTGCGCGCGCACGTCGCCGCGCGCCGCTCGCTGCGCGCGAACGCCCGCGTCTCGTTATCGGGCGCGGCAGGCGAGTCGTTCTCGCGCCAACTCCTGCTGGTGGAGCGCGACGCGAAGCTGCGCATCGAGGTGATCGGAGTGCTCGGTCAGCGCGCGCTCGTGCTGGCGAGCGACGGCATCGATTACGACTTGTATCGCGGCGAGACGGGCAAGACCGAGACCGGGCCCGTCGACGCCGGTGTGCTGTGGCGCGTCGCGCGCATCCCGCTCTTGCCGAGCGAAGCGGTGGGGTTGTTACTGGCCGCGCCCGCCGTGTCGGGCGAGGCGCCGCGCGCCGAGGCCGGGCCGGCGGGCGAGCTGCGGCTCGTCTGGCCGGATCGCAGCGTCACGTTCGACGCGGCGGGTGGTCTCGCAGAGGCGCGCGTGCTCGCGGGCGTGGGCGGCGAGGAGCTCGCGAGAGCGAGGTTCCTCGATTGGCGCGGCTCGGGCGACGCCGCGTTTCCAGTTCGCGTCGAGCTCGACTTCGCGTTTCAGAAGGGCGGCGCGCGGATCGAGTTCCGCGACGTCGAAGTGAACGCCGCGCTCGATCCGATGTGGTTTCGACTGAAGCCGACTGCCGGCCCTGCGGCGTCCGGAGCCCAGCGCCCATGAGGGTTCCGCGCCTCGTCGTCGCCGCGTTTGCCGCGGGGTGCTTGCTCTCCTGCAATAACAGCCCGTACGCGGAAGGCGACGCCGCCGAGCGCGTGCTCTATCGCGTGTACACCGAGTCGCCGCGGAAGCTCGATCCCGCCGAGGCCTACGACGTGGTCGCGCATCGCGTGACGGGCCTCGTTCACGACAAGCTGCTCGACTATCACTACTTGAAGCGCCCGTTCACGCTGATTCCCGGGCTCGCGCACGAGGTGCCGACGGCGGAGCCGCTCGCCAACGGTGGCGTGATCTATCGCTTCCGGATGCGCCGCGGCGTCGGCTTTGGCGAAGACGAGTGCTTCGCTTTGAGCGGTGGCCCCGGCGCGCGCACGCGCGAGGCGACGACTCACGACATCGCTTTTCAGCTGAAGCGCCTCGCAGATCCCGCACTCGAAGTGCAGGTTCGCGATTCCTTTCAGTCGATGCGCGGGTTCAGCGAGTTCATGCAGGCGCTCACGGAGCGTCGCAAGGACGCGGCGTTCGCGGCGCTGCCGGTGAAGCAGCAATACGACGCGATCGGCCCGATGGCGGGCGTGCGCACGCCCTCGCCGTACGAGCTCGAGATCGAGCTCATCCACCCGTATCCGCAGATCCTCTACTGGTTCGCGCTCGAGTTCACCTCGCCGATCGCTTGGGAGGCGGTGCAGTACTACGACGGCGAGGGCGGGCGGCCGCTATTCCGCGAGCACGTGCCCGGCACCGGGCCGTTCCGCATCGTCGAGTACGAGAAGCAGTCGAAGATCGTGCTGGTCAAGAACGAACATTGGTGGGGGCTCTCGGCGAGGGATCCCCAGACGGCGCCCGCCGCGTTCTATCCGAGCGAGGGCGAGCCCGGCGACGCGGCCGCCGGGCTCTTGGACCCGCGCTTCGTCGGTCACCGCCTCCCGTTCGTCGACCGCATCGAGCTGCGCCGCGACAAGGAGAGCATCCCGGGCTTCTACAAATTCCTGCAGGGTTATTACGACTACTCGGAAATCCTGCGCGAGAGCTTCAATCAGGTGATGGTGAACAGCGACGTGTCGCCGAGCATGCGGGAGAAAGGCGTTTCGCTCTCGGCGACGATCGCGCCCTCGTGGTTCTACCTCGGCTTCAACCTCGAGGACAAAGTCGTCGGCTATCCGAACGGCGAGCGCGCAAGGAAGCTGCGCCAGGCGATGGGGCTTGCGATCGATCGACAGCAGTGGCTGAAGACGATGCTGAACGGGCGCGGCGTGCTCGCGGAGGGCATTATACCGCCGGGCTTGTACGGCTACGACGCGGCACGCACCAACGAGTTCTCGGGGCCAGACCTGCCGCGTGCACGGAGGCTGCTCGCGGAGGCCGGCTACCCGAACGGCATCGACCCCGCGACCGGCAAGCCGCTGCAGCTCACCTACGATACTTACGCTCGTAACACCCAGGAGACGCTGAAGGACCAGTTCTTCGTGAACGAGTGGCGCAAGCTCGGGCTCGACGTGCGGCTCTCGACGACGACCTACAACGAGTTCCAGAACAAGCTCCGGCGGCTCGCCTATCAGGTGATCTTCTTCGGCTGGAACGCCGACTACCCGGATCCCGAGAACTTCCTGCAGCTGCGCACCTGCGCACAGCGGCGCTCGACCAACGGCGGCCCCAACACCTCGAATTTCTGCAACGCGCGCTACGACGCGTTGTTCGAGCAGATGCGCGTGCGCGAGAACGACGCGGAGCGGCTCGCGATCATCGAGCAAATGCTGGAGATCCTCGAGCAGGAGCATCCGCACATCGATCTCTACCATCAGGCCGAGTACTTCTTGGTGCAAGGCTGGCTCTCGAACGTGAAACAATTCGGGATGTCGAACCCGATGGTGAAGTACTACGCCGTCGATCCCGAGTTGCGCGCGGCGCGGCGCGTGGAATGGAACCAGCCGGTGCGCTGGCCCGCCTACGCGCTCGGCCTTTCACTCGTGCTCGGCGTGCTGCCCGCGATTCGCACGTTCTTCCGGGAGCGACAATAATGCTCGCGTACGTGCTGCGCCGCGCTGTGTACGGCGTTGGCGTCGTACTCGGCGTGCTGCTCGTGTTGTTCGTGCTGTTCTTCTCGATCGCGACGCCCGACGACATCGCACGCCGCGCGCTCGGCGACAAGGCGCGCGAATCGGCGATCGCACAGTGGAAGCAAAACCACGGCTACGACCGGCCGCTGCTGCCGATCCATCAGGGTGAGTTCCGCTCGGACAACTTGCTCTTCCACCACTACGCGACGATGCTGAGCTTCGACTTCGGCGCGAGCGACTTCGACGCGGTGCCGATCGGCGAGCGCCTCGCGAATGGCGCACTCCCGAGCCTCTCGCTCACCATGCCGCTGTTCGTGCTCGAGGTGGCGGTCGCGGTCGTGGTCGCGTTGTTCGTGGCGGTATTCCGCGGCACCTACATCGATCGCGCCGGCCTGGTCGTGTCGGTGCTCGCGATGTCGGTGCCGATCGTGTTGATGATCATCGGCGTGCAGTACCTGATCGCAAAGACGCTCGCGTGGTTCCCGCTCTCGGGTTACGACCGCAGCCTCGAGTTGATGTCGCGCTTTCTCTGGCTGCCGGTCGCGGTGGGCGTGATCTCTGCGCTCGGTGCGGAGGTGCGATTCTTGCGCACCGTGTTCGTCGAGGAGACGAGCCGAGATTACGTGCGCACCGCGCGCGCGAAGGGCGCGAGCGTCTTCGCGATCAGGTACTGCACGCCGATGATCATCAACACGATCGGCACC
>JANNKN010000109.1:0-4916 GCA_031396315.1 Deltaproteobacteria bacterium | reverse complement strand
CGAATCCCTTCACCGTATTCACGAGGTTCGGAATCAGGTCGGCGCGGCGCTGGTACTGATTCACGACCTCGGACCAAGCGGCGGTCACGGCTTCGTCTTGTGTCTGCAGGGCGTTGTAGCCGCAGCCCGAGGCGAAGAGCGTGAACGCGAGAGTGAGCGACAGCAGAATGGGACGCATCGAGATCCTCCTGCAGCGCACTCTACGAGCCGGCGCGCGCGTGGTTGATCATCGCCGAGCATGTCTCACCGGCAATGGGCGCGCGAGAATCCTGACGCCTCTCGCCCGGTCTCAACGCGCGGGCGGGGGTTCACCGGCGTTCGCCGCGTAGTCGCGCAGGACGCTGAACCCGTCTCCCTCGAGCTCCACGAGATACGCGTAGGCGGGTCCCTTGGGGTCGATCACCGCAGCGCGAACGCGGCGAATTCGAACGCCTTGGGACCGCAGCGCATCCAGAACGGCGCCGGTCGAGACGTTCAGCGCATCTGAGTTCCCGGCGAGCTTGACGGCGAAGCCCTTCGAGCCGCCCACCAACAACACGTCGCCATTTCGGTTCGCTGCGACCGTCGCCTCGGCGCCCCCGTGCGCGAGCAGCAGCAGAGGCCCCGCCCAGTTCGAGCAGCTTTGAACGAGCACGACGACGTTCTCGCAATTCAGCCACGTGATCGCGTCGACGTCGCGCGCTTCTTCCATGACCGTGGGAGGCGCCTTCACCAATAAAGCGACTTCGATGAACAGCGGATTCCGAGTCGGGCGCTCGAGCGGAGAAGTCGGGGTTACCGGGGCGGGCGGGATTGGTGCTGCAGCCGAGGCGGCGCGCAAGGCCGAGTACCCGTCTCCGTCCAGCTCGAGCACGTACCCGTAGAGCTGTCCGGGCGACGTGAGCGGCCGCGGACGCACGATCGCGACGCCCGCCTCGCGCAATACGCGCGCGATCGTGGCGAACGCGTAGTTGCTGATGCTCGACGTAGTGACGCCTTTGCCGGCCTTTCCCACTCCGACCGCGTAGAACCCGACGACCCTTCCATCCGTGCTCGCCGCGGAGGCCAGCGAGATCCCTGGGAAGTACAGCCGGCCCTCGAACACCCCACCCGTGCAATCGCGCGAGAGCTCGAGCGGCCGTACGCACAGCCACCCGTCGAGAAAGTGAAGCGAGTCCTCGAATCGCGCCACCGGCTCGAATCGCTCGGGCAGGTGCGAGAGCGTGATCGAAGTCGTTTCCGAAGCGCAGGACGAGACGAGCGCTGCGCAGCCCGTCAACACGCGAAGCAGCGAACGCCGCACACGACCTCCTCGGTTCAGGAGCCCGGGCGAGCGAGCGCCCGGCTCGCAATCCATCCTAATAGGCTCGGCGCACCGATCCAAGTAGATTCGCTCGCCAGAACATGGAAGCCTCGCTCGCCGAAGAAGCTCGATACTCCGAGCGGTGATACCGCAATCGGGCGCCAGGGGAGGAAGTAGCGGGTGAGATCGAACGGCGAGAAGAACGCGACGCCGAGGCCGCCGTTCGTCATCGCGTCGAGCACTCCGTGCGAGGTGGTGGCGAGCGTGAGCAGTGCGAAGGTGCGCGCGAAGGGAGGGCGTGCGCCGTCGCGCAGGCGCGCGCGGAGAAGCAGCGTGACTGCGCCGCCGAGGAGCAGCGCGAACACGAGCGAGTGCGAGAAGCCGCGATGTCCGAGCGGCGACGCGTACGCGATGCCGAAGCGAAACGCGACGACATCGAAGTCAGGCGCAACCGCGCAGAACGCGGCCGCTGCGATCACCGCGCCGCGCGCGCGAAAGCTCGCGCCGAGCGCCGAGGCGAACAACGCGTGGCCGAAGGCGGAGGGCATGGCGCAGGCTTCCGCGCGGTGAGCGAGAGCGCTCGCCGCGAAGTGCCTCAGATTCCGCGGCGCTGTCGGGGCAGATTCTGGAACTTCGGCTTGCGCCCGGCTTGCTTGGCCGCGAACGCCTCGGCCATGTCGCCCCCGAAGAACATGCCCGCCTGCCAGGTGGCGATGTAGTTGAGCCCATCCTCGATGCTGTGGTCGCGTGTGTAGTTGAGCATCTCCTTGCTGCCCCACACCGCAAGCGGCGATTTCTCTGCGATCTCGCTCGCGATCGCGAGCACGCCCTCGAGGAGCGCCTCGTGCGTCGGGTAGACCTCGTTCACGAGCCCGAGTTGTTGCGCCTTCTGCGCGCTCAGCCGTCGTCCGGTGTAGGCGAGCTCGCGCACGATCCCCTCCGGCACGAGGCGTGGCAGGCGCTGCAGCGTGCCGACGTCTGCTGTTAGGCCGATGTTGATCTCCTGGATGCAGAAGAATGCATCGGCCGTGCAGTAGCGCGCGTCGCAGGCGCTGATCAGGTCGACGCCGCCGCCGATGCAGCCGCCCTGGATCGCGGCGAGCACCGGGATGCGCGCGCGCTCGAGCGCGTTGAACGATTCCTGAAACACGAGCGCGGCTTGCCGCATCTGGCTGCGCGCTCGGCCGGGCTCGACGGCCTGCGCTCGGGCTTCGCTCTCGCTGGGTGTGCCATCGGCGCCCGCGGCGACGCCGCCATCGCCTTGGAACACCGCGAGGTCCATGCCCGCCGTGAAGTGTTTGCCCGTCGACGACAGTACGATCACACGCGCTTCGCCCTCGTCACTGAGCCGGTTCACGACGGCGGGCAGCTCACGCCAGAACGCGGGCGTCATCGAATTGAACGCCTGCGGCCGACACAGCCGCAAATGCGCGACGTGATCCTTTAGCTCGAGCTCGAAACACTCCACGAGACCCCCTCCGACTTACGCAAGAACGTCCCCGATTCGGGCTTACGCAATTGCGTAACTCGGATTCGGGGGACGTCGTTGCGTTACGCGGCGCGGCCGCCGGGCACTTCCACGGTGACGGTGTCGCGGCCCGAGCGCAGCACGGTGCCCGGCAAGGCGCCGGTGTGCTTGCCGTCGCGCAGGATCTCGGTGCCGTTCACGAACACGTGCTCGATGCCGATCGCATCGGCGTAGAGGCGCCCCGCGCCGGCGGGCAGGTCGTATCGCATGTGGACCGGGCCGCTCGCGACGGTGTTCGGATCGAACACCACCACGTCTGCCTGCCAGCCCTCGGCGAGCCGGCCGCGGCCACGCAGGCCGTAGAGCCGCGCGGGCACGTCGGTCAGCCAGCGCACGCACTCCTCGACCGTCGCAAGCTCGCGCTGCCGCGCGTTCCCGAGCAACACGGTCGAGAACGCGAACGTGTCGATCATGTCGAGGTGCGCACCGGCATCCGAAGCGCCGATCACGGCGCGCGAATCCCGCCACACCTTTGCGCGGAGCTTCCAGCTCGCATCGTCGAGCCCGACGGGGCTCGGCATGAACGAGGTCTCGAGATTCTCGCTGATCGCGAGGTCGAGCATGCAGTCGAACGGCGTCTTGCCGATTTCTTTGGCGATTTCCCCAATCAGTCGGCCCTTCAGGCCCTCGTGCTCCGGTCGCGCGACCTGGTCGACGATCATGCGCTCCCAGTTCGCGAGGCCGCGCAGTAGGCCAGCCGCCTCGGAGTGCGCGCCCTCGTCGAGCTTGCGCCGGAACGCCGGATCCGAGAGCCGCACGATGCGCTCCGGAATCGACAGCTTGAAGATCTCGGCCCAGTTCGGGAGCGCGTCGAAGATGAAGCCCGAGGCGAGATTGATGCGCACCGTCGGGCTCGACGGCGGCGTCAGCGCGACCACCGTCGCGCCCCGCTTCGCGGCATAATCACTCGCCGCGAGCTGGATGTCGGTGTAGCTGGGCTGGATCGAGTTCGGCACGAGCACGTTCCAGTTGAGCGGACGGTTCGCGGCGAGCGAGAGGTCCGTCATCATGGCGCTCTCCTTCTCGCCCCAAAGCCCGGTGCCGGGAATCGCTTCGAGCACCGTGCCAGGCAGGTCGCGGATCGCGTGTGCGAGCGCGATCACTTCCTCGCGGCTCGCATGGCGCGACGGCACGGGCTCGCCGGCGCCGTCATTATGGGTGGCTGCGAGCGACGTCGAGAAGCCGAGCCCGCCCTCGCGCACGGACTGCTGGAGCAGCGCCACCATCTCCGCGAGCTCCGCCGGCGTCGCCTCGTGGCCGACGGCGCGCTCCTTCATCACGACGCGGCGGACCGCCGAGTGGCCCACCAAGAAGCCCGCGTTCAGTGCGAGCTTGCCGTCGAGCTTGCCGAGGTATTCGGCGAACGTGCGCCAATCCCACGGCACGCCCGCGCGCAGCGCTTCGATCGACATGCCCTCGACGCGCGCGAGCATCGGCATCAAGTAGGCGCCGGCCTCGGGCGTGAGCGGCGCGATCGAGAAGCCGCAGTTGCCGCCGACCACGGTCGTGACGCCGTGATAACTCGACGGCGAGATCATCGGATCCCAGAACACCTGCGCGTCGTAATGCGTGTGGATGTCGACGAAGCCCGGCGCGACGATCTTGCCGCTCGCGTCGATCAGCTGCTTCGCGGGCTCGCTCACCTCGCCGAGCGCGACGATCTTGCCGTCGCGGATGCCGATGCTTCCGACGCGTCCCGGCGCGCCAGTGCCGTCTACGAGGGTGCCGCCGTCGATGCGTACGTCGAGCATGGGTGCTCCTTGCGTGATGGTTCGCCGGGGACCGTAGCCCGCGCAGGCCGGGAGGCGCTCCACGCCTCGCGCGCCTCCCTTAGACTGGATGGCGATGAGCACGGGCTACCGCACCCAGTCGCCGGACACGAGCCGAGAGGCGGAAGAGGTCCAGTTCGCGCACTGGCGGGGAATGAAGCTGGCGCAGAAGGCACTGGCTCTCACCAACTTGATGGCCATGGCGGAGGAACTCGCTCGGGCCCGCCAGGTTCGCGTTGGACGAAACGCCCTGCTGGAAGGGCACGTTCTGGCCCACCGTGATCTCGGAGTCCTGGTTGTCCGAGGCCAGGATGTGCGGGGTGGAGATGACGTTGAC
>JANNKN010000107.1:0-2801 GCA_031396315.1 Deltaproteobacteria bacterium | reverse complement strand
GGATAGTCGCGTTCGAAGTCGAGGATGTTATTGACGTCGGCCCCGCGCCAGCCATAGATCGACTGCTGAGGGTCGCCGACGACGCACACGTTCCCGTGCAGCGCCGCGAGCTGCTTCACCAGCCGGTACTGCACGCGGTTCGTGTCCTGATACTCGTCGATCAGCAGGTACTGCCAGCGCTCCTGGTAGTGGCGCAAGACCTCGGGGAAGCGATCGAACAGATCGACCGTGAGCAGCAGCAGGTCGCCGAAATCGAGCGCGTTCGCTTCGGTGAGCAGGCGCTGGTAGGTCGCGTAGATGTCGGCGGCTTGGCGCGCCTCGATGTCGTTCGCTTTCTCGGCCGCCGCGAGCGGAAGATCGCCCGCGTTCTTCCACTGATCGATGCGCCAGCGCAAGCGGCGCGCGTCGGGCGCCTTCGCATCCAGGCCGGCGCGGCGCATCGATTCCATCACCAGCGAGAGCGAGTCGGATTCGTCGTAGACGACGAAGCCGCGCGAGCGGCCGAGCTGACCGATCTCGGCGCGCAGAATCCGCACGCAGGTCGCGTGGAACGTCGCGAGCCAGACGCCTGCGCCTTCGGGCCCGAGCAGCTTCGCAACGCGCGCGCGCATCTCGCCCGCGGCCTTGTTAGTGAACGTGACGGCGAGGATCGCTTCGGGCGCGATGCCGCAGGAGCCGATCAGGTACGCGATGCGATGCGTGAGCACCCTCGTCTTGCCGGAGCCAGCGCCCGCGAGCACGAGCACGGGGCCTTCGGTCGCGAGCACGGCCTCACGCTGCTCGGGGTTCATGCCCGAGAGCAGTTCGTCGACGACGAGCAAGAGCGATCTCCGCGAGGAAAGAGCTTCGGGAATGCGATGGGTTGGGAGAAGTCGCAAGCTAACCGCTCGCGGCGCGGCTCGCTGCGCACGGACGAGCAAAGGTTCGCCTCGCGGCGCTACGGCAGCGCGAGCGCCGCCTCCGTCTTCGTGAGCTCGCTGCGCAACCAGCCGCCGAGCTGGAAGTTCGCGCCATCGCGCGCGATCAGCGCAGTCAGTGCGGCGCGCTTCGCCGCGAGCGCAGCGCGGCTCGCGGGCTCAGCCGCGAGCGCGGCGTCGACGAAGTGCAGCGCGAGCTCGGGCTCGCCGCGTGCAACGTGCTGCTGGGCGCGCGCTGCCACCGCACGCGCGCCGCCCGCCATCGCGACGAGCTCCGCGTCCGCGGCGCTGCGCGGCGTCGCGTACAGCTCAGTGCTCGACTCGTAGCGGAACCAGCCCGTGTACGACTCCCAGATCGCGCGCACGCCCCAAGCAACGCGCCCGTACTGCTCGGAGACCGCGAGCTCCGGCGGGAGCTTCACCTCGCGCATCAGCGTGAAGAGATCCTTGCCCGCGTTCATGCCGGCGACGGTGGCGTCGTGCACGTACGCAACGGCGTCGCGCGTGCGCGTCAGCGTCGCACGAATCCTCTGCTTGCCGCGCACGGGCTCGAAGTGGCCCGGCAGCCAGAGCGTCGGGCGCGGCCGGAGTGCGAGCACGCGCTCGAGCGAGGCGATCATCGGCACCGCCTCGCGCAGGTTCTCGCCGCGCAGCGTGAACAGATTCGGGAACGACGCGGTCGTCGGCCCGCAGAGATCGCCGGTGAAGAGTGCGCGCAGCTGCGGAATCCAGACGCTGAGGCCGTCGGGCCCCTCGCCGCCCGGCGTCGCGAGCACGACGAAGCGCAGGCCGCCGACCGTCAGCTCGTGCGCGTCGTCCACGATCACGCTCGGCGTCAGGTCCGCGACCGGGTGCGCTGCTTGCGCATCCATCACGGCACCCCAGAGCACGCGCGCGCGCTTGTTACGAAACGGTGTCAGCCGAAGCTGATCCTGGAGCCGCCCGCGCAGCGCGCGATGCGCGATTACCGGCACGCCGGCGCGCGCGAACTTCGGGAAGCTGCCGACATGATCGACGTGCGCATGCGTGAGGATGATCGCCGCGAGCTCGCCAGGCACCGCCGACAGCGCCGCGACCGTGCGCTCGGCATCGAAGCTCGCGCCCGTATCGATCAGCACATTTCCGGCCGACGTCGTCACCAGATACGCGTTGCTGTTCCCCGACGCGAGCCAAACGTGCGGCGCCACTTCCTCCGCGCGCACCAGCTTGCCGCCACGCGTCAACAACTCCGACACCCGCTCCCCGTCCGCCTCCCCCGCCCGCGCGAGCGAAGCAGCGAGCGCCAACGACAAACCGACGACGAGCGAGCGACCAGACATCACGGCCTCCTACGAAGCCGCAACGTTAGAACGCATCTCCCCGGCGCGGCACGCGACACGAACCCCGCAAGCGAAGCGCGCAGCGAAGGCGGAGTCCTCGACGCCGAAGCGAAGTAAAACAGAAAGAGATGTCGACCACCCCGCAACGTAACAGCGAGGTGCGCGCACTACTCGACGGTAACGGACTTGGCCAAATTGCGCGGCTGGTCGACATCCGTGCCCTTCAGCGTCGCGACGTGATAGGCGAGTAGCTGCACCGGGATCGTCGCGAGC
This sequence comes from Deltaproteobacteria bacterium, assembly GCA_031396315.1. Lineage (GTDB taxonomy): Bacteria > Myxococcota_A > UBA9160 > UBA9160 > UBA6930 > VGRF01. The sequence continues at coordinate 292 of JANNKN010000107.1, read as the reverse complement.
AGCGCGGTCAGGTGCTCGCCGAGCTCGGGGATCCGAATCACCGCGTCCGCCTTGTCTCCGATCAGCGCGTCGCCTTCGCTCGCGATCGCGATCACCTGGCCGTCGCGCGCGCGCACCTGCTCGAGGTTCGAGATCATCTTGTCGTAGACCGGGCTCCGGTTCGCGATCACGACCACCGGCATGTTCTGGACGATCAACGCGATCGGGCCGTGCTTCATCTCACCCGCGGCATAACCCTCGGCATGGATGTACGAGATCTCCTTCAGCTTGAGCGCTCCCTCGAGCGCGATCG
>JANNKN010000094.1:0-3818 GCA_031396315.1 Deltaproteobacteria bacterium | reverse complement strand
GTGATAGATGACGTGCTGCCAGCGGCAGACGATGTGCTCCCACTCGGGTAAGAATCTCCCTAACACTCCGATCTCGTTCATCGCGATCAAGCTGCGCATCACGCGCCGCGGCGACGATAGGATGCGGACCAGCACGGCCGTCGCCGCCGGATCGGTGCGGAAGCGGTCGTCGATCAGATGGAGATGTTCGCGCAGCGTGCGCCGCGCGGCGCGCGACAGCGGCACGTCGTGATCCTGCGCCACCGCGAATGCGAGCAGCAACCGCAGCGGCTGCTCGCGGAGCAGCGCCGCGTGCGGGATCTCGAGCTGGTCGCTCGTTTTGCTGAAGCCCTCCTCCACCGGGATGCTCGGCGCTTCCGGTTTCGGGCGCACGCGCGCGAGGCACTGCTCGATCACGATTTCCGAGTACGTCTGGATCGCGCGCGCGCAGCGATAGTACTCGCGCATGAAGCGCTCGACGGGCAGCTCGCCGGAAACGAGATCCGGCTCGAAGTCGAGCATGCCCGCGAGCTGCTCCTGTAGCTCGAAGCTCATCTGATCGGTCTTGCGCTTGGTGTGCAGGTGCAGCGCGTTGCGCACGCGCCACAGGAAGCCGAGCGCGTGCTGGTACTCGCGCAGCTCGCTCTCGGTGAGGAAACCCACGTACAACAGATCCGGCAGCTCGCGAAAATCGCGCTCGCAGGCGCGCGCCACCCAATACGCGGTGTGGTAGTCGCGCAGGCCGCCGGCGCCTTCCTTGAGATTCGGCTGCAATAGATAGAGCGACTCGCCCATGCGCAGGTGCCGTTCGCGCAGCGACGCGAGCTGATGCTCCGCAAAATCGCCGAGAGCAGGAATGGCGCGCTCGCGTACCGCGCGCATCAGCTCGTGAAAGAGCGTCGCGTTGCCCGCGAGAAACCGCGCAGCCAAGAGCGCCGTTTGCGTCGGCACGTCCGTCCGCGCGAGCGAAACCGAATCATTCGCCGTGCGAACTGCGGCTCCCACCTGAAGGCCGGCATCCCAGAGCGCGGTCTGCACGGTATGCGCGATGTCCGAGGAAAGATCCTCCGCGCCCGCGTCCTCGAGCACCAGCAGATCGACGTCCGAACCGATCGACATCTCCCGCCGCGCGTAGCCGCCGACGGCGACCAGCGCGACCCGCGAGCCCGTCGCGCCGTGGCGGGAGTAATGAGCGGAGGCCGCGACCTCGTAGAGCCGCCGGATCAGGCGATCGAGACCGTCGGAGTTCGCGGCATTGACGACCGCTCCGGTCGCACCGCCAGCCTGCAGCTCCGCCAGGTGCGCGCGCAGCGCGCCCGCGTATTTCTTCGCGCCCAGAGAGAGCGCCGCACCGCTCGCCTCTTCGCCTGGGCGTGTGATCCCGATGAACTCGTCGATCTCGAGCGCGGCGCTCATCGCCCACCCGCCGCGACACGCGGCGAGCGCTCGCTTCGGAAGCGCGAGAGCCCGCGCGCGATTTGCTCGGCAATCACTTCGCGGTAGAGCGGGCTCCGCAGGCGAGCCGCCTCGGTCGGGTTCGAGAGGAAGCCGATCTCGACGAGTACCGCCGGAGCATCGGACAAGAAGAGCACGTGAAACGGCCCCCGTTTCACACCCAAATCGTCGACGGAGCCGTACGCCTCGCGCACGCCGCCGACCACTTCGCGATGCACCGAATTCGCGAGCCGCGCGGAGCGTGAGCCGATTTCGGAAACCTTGAAGCCTGCGAGCACGCGCTGGAGATCGTCGAGCTGGCCCGGTTGCACGCCGCTCTCGCGCGCGGCGACGCCCAGCGCATGGCGCTCGTGATTCGCATCCAAGTAATAAGTCTCGATGCCTCGCACGCGCGCGCGCGGCGCGGCGTTCACGTGGATCGAGACGAACACGTCGCCGTTCGCGCCCTCCGCGATCGCGGTACGCTCCTCGAGCGAGAGCGTACGGTCCGTGCTGCGCGTCAGCAGGACGTCGAAACCGCGCGCTTCGAGCCGGCCCTTCGCGCTGCGCGCTACCGCCAGCGTGATGTCCTTTTCGCGCATGCCGCGCGCCCCGAGCGTGCCCGGATCGTCGCCGCCGTGCCCAGGGTCGAGCACGACGAGCAGCTTCCGCTCGAAGGGAGGCGGAGCCGGCTCGCGACCCAGCGCGCCTTCCCGCTCCGCGGCAGCGAGGTCGATGCCCGGGTCGGGCGGCCGATCGGCGCGCGGCCCGAACACGTCGATTACGAGCCGGTCCGGCCCGGTGAGCGCGAACATGCGGTGGCGCTCGTAGCGAGCGAGGTCGATCACCGCGCGCGCGGAACCACTGTCGAACTGGCCGAGCCGGATCGTGCCCAGCAAGCCGTCGGCCACGGGCTGCGGCGCGTCCCAATCGCGCCCGACCCAGACCCCGGGCAGATCGACGTAGAGCCGCTCGGGCCGCCCCGCCGCGCGATCGGCCGGCAACCGCTGGATCGCGGTCGCAACGGGGCCTGATAACTCGATCACGACGCGCGTGTAGGCGTCGGACGACCAATGGCGCACCGCGCGCACCCTCGTGCGGCCCGTGTGCGCGTCCTCCGCGCACACGGCCGATGCGCCCAGCGACGCGCAGGCGAGCGCGGCGGCGATGGCGAGCGCGCGGCCCCGCTGCATCACGCCGCGCCGCTCCCGCCCGGGGCGTCGAGGCTGCGTCGCAAGCGCGCGAGCAGCGCGAGTGCATCCATCGGCGAGGTGCGCAGCGGATCGCTCCCGCGCAGCTCCGCGAGCACCTCGGCTTCACGCGGATCCTGCGCAGGGGTCGCTGCGAACAGCGAGAGCTGCGCCCTCTCCGTCGCGCTCTCCGGCGCTGCCAGCCGCGGGCGGCCCCGCGCATCCAGCTCGCCCGCCTCGAGCTGCGCGAGCACCTGCCGTGCGCGAGTGATTACGGCCGCGGGCAAGCCGGCGAGCTTCGCGACCTCGATGCCATACGACCGGCTGGCCGGGCCCGCGACCAAGCGGCGCAGGAAGACCGCCTCCCCGTTCACCTCGCGCGCCTCGAAGTGCGCGTTCGCCACGGCGGGTTTTGCGAGCGCGAGATCGGCGAGCTCATGGTAGTGGGTCGCGAACAGCGTCCGCGCGCCGAGGCCTGGCGCGTCGTGCAAGTGCTCCGCGACCGCCCACGCGATCGAGAGCCCGTCGAAGGTGCTCGTCCCGCGGCCGATCTCGTCGAGGATCACGAGGCTGCGTCGCGTCGCCTGCGCCAGCGAACTCTTCGAGGCCGATCCCGAGACCCATGCGGTGGTGATGATCGGCGAGATCGGGGGCCCTCAGGAAGCCGAGGCGGCCGAATATATCCGCGATCACATGAAGAAGCCGGTCATCGCCTATGTTGCCGGACTGTCGGCGCCCAAGGGCCGCAAGATGGGCCACGCCGGCGCCATCATCCAGGCCTTCGGCGAAAGTGCTTCCGAGAAGGTGGAAATCCTGCGCGAGGTCGGCGTGGCGATTGCGCCGACTCCGGCTGAGATCGGTTCGACGGCCCAGAAGGTGCTCAAGGCGGCGTGAGGCGCCGCCTCACGGCCGCTGCAGGGTTTCCGTCATGCGCAACGCCGCGATCGCTCCTGAGGCGAAGGTGAGAGCGGCGACCAGCCACAGCGCGGCGGCAAGGCCCAGCCAATCCGCCGTGACGCCGGCGACGATGGCGCCAATGGCATAGCCGAGATCGCGCCACAGACGATAGACGCCGACGGCGGAGGCGCGCCAGTTGGGATGCGCGACATCGCCGATCGCCGCGAGCAGGGTGGGATAGACCATGGCGGTGCCGACGCCCAGCAGCACGGCGCCCGGTGCAAACCCTGCGAAACCGCCGGACACCGCGACAATACC
>JANNKN010000240.1:0-3991 GCA_031396315.1 Deltaproteobacteria bacterium | reverse complement strand
CGCGAGCGAATCGATCCAGCCCGAGACCTTGGGCGACACGTCCGCGAGCGCACCCTCGTCGTAGGCGACGCGCGCACCCGCGCGCACGATACGCGCGAGGGGCTTGATCTCTGCGCGCGTCGTCCGCACGCCGATCTGTTGGAGGCGTTCGGCTGGGAAGGAAAACGCCGCGGGCGATTCGGCGGGAACGCGCGCGTCGCCTGGCTCTGCGCCCGCGCCGGCAAGCGCAAGCCGAAGCCCGCTGCTGCCCACGCTCAGCGAGCCCTCGGCTTCGAGCGCCGCGCCGCCCGGCGCGTGGGCGACGACCTCCACCTGCCAGGTGCCGCCCATGTCGAGCGCGAAATCGGCCTGATAACTCCCCCCGCCGAGCTCGCGAACGCTCGCAGCGCCGCCCATCTCGGGCATCGCGCCCATCGCGGGCATGCGCACGCTCGCGGCGACGTGCGCACCGGCGACGGACACGCCGCGCGCGTCGCGGAGCGCGAGCTCGAGGCTGTTTTCACCGACGCGTGGGACTGCCGGCGAGAGGCTGGCTTCGAGCGTGAGCGCCTCCGCGCGGACCCTCACTGGGTTGCCGGCATTGGGCGCGCAAGCTGCGAGCGCGAGCGCGCCTGCGAGCGTCAGCCAGCAGTCGAGGATTCTCGGCCGATTCGCGTCTCTCATCGCATCTCCTCTGCGCCACTCTTGCCGAGTGCGCGGTACAGCTCCGCCGCGCGGCGGCTCGCCGTGACGAGCGCCTCCTCCGCGGCCAGCTCGGTCTCGTACCAAGCGCGCTCCGCCTCGATCGCGTCGCCGAAGTCGGCGCGACCGGCGGCGAGTGCGGCGTTCGCGGCCTCCGCCTGATCGCGCGCGGCGGGTAGCATCTGTTCGCGCACGATCACGAGCGCGTGATCGGCCTCGGCGAGCCGCTCGCGCGCGATCGCCACCGCGAGCGTGGCCTCGCTCTCGGCGCGCTCTTGCTCGCGACCGGCTGCGTCGCGCAGCGCGTCCGCCTCCGCTACGCGCGCGCGTCTGCTCGCACGCCGTAGCGGTAGCTCGAGCTCGACGCCGAGCATCGGCCGCATCTCGGGGGCATCCCACATGGCGTCGTAGCCAGCCATCAGCGCCAGGTCAGGGATGCGCTCACGGCGCGCGAGCCGAGCCTCTGCGTCGCGCGCGTCCGCACGCGCTGCTGCGGCGCGCAGCTCCGGGCGCCCCCCATCCGCGTGCGTCCCTAATAATTCGCGCGCCGCCGGAGTCGCGAGCAAGACCGGAGGCTGCGGCAGCGCCGCGTCGGGTGCGCGGTGCAGCAGCGCGTTCAGTTGTGCCGCGGCGATGCGCTGCATGGCTTCGAGCTCGACCTCGCGATGCTCGAGCCGTGAGGCCTCGAGCTCCGCGGCGAGCACGGCGTGCTTTGGAGCCAGCCCGGTCTCGTAGCGAGCGAGCGCCGTGGTGCGCAGATCCGCGACCAGCATGCGGTGTGCGCTGTTGACGGTGAGCGAGCGCGCGGCGAGGTAGAGATCGTCATACAGTTGCGAGGCGGCGAGCGCGAGATCGAGGCGCAGCGCGGCAAGCTCGAAGCGCGTGATGTCCGCTTCGCCTCGCGCGGCAGAGCGCGCGAGGCCACGCTTGCCCCAGCTCGCAATCGGCTGTGCGATCTCGATGCGGTGCCCGCTACGCGGGCCGTCCCAGAGCGACTGCGGCGCGAACTGGTAGCGCACGCTCGGGTCCGCAAACGAACCGACGACTTCGACTCGCGCTTCAGCCGCGCGCACGGCGGCCTCCGCTGCGGCAGCGCTCGGATTGCGCTTCAGCACCGCGCGAATCAACGCGACGCGGTCGAGAGCGTCGCTGCCGTCCGCCGTGAGCGGCGGAAGCTCGTCACTGCGCGCGGGCGGCGCGAGCGCGAGCGATGTGGACGAGAGCGCAAGCGCGCAGAGCGCGCAGCGCACGAGAACGTGCATCGAAAACCTCGTTCGAGCGGAGGAGGAGGCGAGCCGTCAGCAGAGAGGCGGGCTCGCGGCGGGTCGAACGAGGATCAGAGTCGGAGCACGACCGAGCGAATCGGAACGGCATTCCGAAGCGGCGCTGCGGGGTCGCGAAGTCGCGGTGAAGCCCCGGAGCAGACCCGCGTGTCGAACACGGCGCCCGCCGCTTCGAAGGGAGCCAGGGTGGGGAGCTGCGGTGCGGCGCGCGAATCGAGCGGAGCTTGCGGCGCCTCGCAGCACGAAGCCGTCGCCAGCTGCGCGCAGGGCGACTCGCTCGCGTCGCTGCAAGGCGACGCCATCGCGCAGCACGACTCCTCGCTGGCGAGCATCGCGCAGGGCAGCGCAGCGAGCAGGACGAGCGCCAGCGCGAACAGCGCGGACGATCGTTGCGTGCGGCGGCTGGGCATCGTCATCCGTGTACTCGGGACCTCGCGCGAAGTCAAACGTCGCATGCGCTCATCGGGTTACCCCGGGTGCCGCTTGATCTGACGCGCCGGGCTCGCGACGATGCGGGGATGCGCAGCCCGATGGCTTTTCTGTTGCTCCTCGTCACGGCCGCTCCGGCGTTCGCCGACCCCGCCGCCGATCGCGCGCTCGCGCGCGAGATCTACGAGCAGCTGATCGAGTTCGACACCTCCGGCGAGAACGGCACGATCGTCGCCGTGAACGCGGTGGCTGCGCGCCTCGCCGCCGCGGGGCTGCCCGCCGAGCAGATCCAGATCCTTGGGCCGTCACCCAACAAGCAGAACTTGGTCGCGCGCATTCGCGGCAAGCGAAAAGGCTCGCCGATCTTCCTGCTCGCGCACCTCGATGTCGTGACCGCGCTGCGCTCGGATTGGAGCGTCCCGCCTTTTGAGCTGCTCGAGCAGGACGGCTACTTCACCGGGCGCGGCACCGCCGACGACAAGGCGATGGCGGCGATCTTCACGACGCTGTTCGTGCGCTTCATCGAAGCCAAAGCGCCGCCGCGCCGCGATCTGGTCTTGATGCTGACCGCGGACGAAGAGGGCGGCCCCGAGAATGGCGTCGCCTGGCTGCTCGAGACGCACCCCGAGCTGCTCGCGGGGGGCGGGCTCGTGCTCAACGAAGGCGGCGGCGGGGCGCTGCGGAGCGGCCGCCGGCTGTTCAATGGCGTGCAGGCGAGCGAGAAGGTCTACGCGAATTATTGGCTCGAGGTGCGCGATCCGGGCGGGCACAGCTCGGTGCCGCGCAGGGACAACGCGATCTACCGGCTCGCGGCGGCGCTTGGAAAGCTCGAGGCGAAGCCTTTCCCGGTGGAGCTGAACGAGGTCACCAAGCGCTACCTCGCGCGCGCCGCGGAGCTGGAGAGCGGGGAGCTTGCCGCGGCGCTGGCGGCAATCGCGCGCGACCCGCGGGACGCAGCCGCGGAGGCCGTCGTCGCGAGCCACCCGCGTTACAACGCGCTCGTCCGCACCACCTGCATTCCCACGCGCCTCGACGCGGGCCACGCCGACAACGCGCTGCCGCAGACTGCGCGCGCGCACATCAACTGCCGCATTCTGCCGTGGCACACGCCCGCGGAGACCGAGCGCGCCCTCGCGGCGCTGCTCGACGACGAACGTGTCGCGATCACGTCGGGCATGCTCGACGACGTGGCGCCGGCCTCGCCCCTCGATCCCGAGGTGATGCGGGCGATCGAAGAGATCACCGAGGCGATCTGGCCCGGCGTGCCGGTGGTCCCGATGATGAGCACCGGCGCGACGGACTCGCACTTCTTCCGCATGCGCGGCGTGCCGGCCTACGGCGTCTCGGGCTTGTTCGGGGACATCGACGACGTGCGCGCCCACGGCCGTGACGAGCGCATGCTCGTGAGCTCGTTCTACGAGGGGCTCGAGTTCCTGGACCGACTGGTGCGAAAGCTCGGCGGGATTCGTTAGGTCCGGAAGAACACGATCGTCACGAGCGTGAAGAGCGGCAGCAGGATCGCGGCCGAGTAGGCCATGTAGCCGAAAAAGCTCGGCATGCGGACGCCCGAGTGCTCGGCGATCGCTTTGACCATGAAG
>JANNKN010000004.1:0-9677 GCA_031396315.1 Deltaproteobacteria bacterium | reverse complement strand
CCCTCGCCGTCGCGCAGGCGGAAAGTGATGAAGCCGTGCGACGGGTCGTAGGGTGAGAGGCCGACCTGCACGCGATCGCCGGGGATCACGCGAATGCGAAAGCGGCGCATGCGGCCGGAGAGCTGCGCGGTCACCGATTGGCCGCCGTCGAGCCCGATCTGATAACGCCCGCCGCCGAGAATCTTCTCGACCGTGCCGGTCGCTTGAATCAGATCGTCGCGCGCCAAGGGGGCTCCGTGTTCGCAAGGGCACCGAGGAGGGATTGGTGCCGAAAGGGCGGCGCACCCTAGCGCCGTGACAACTCCGTTGCCATCGAAGGACGCGATTCGGGCGTGCCCTACTTGGCCCCGAAGCCCGACAGCACCCAATAGGTGAGCGCCGCGATGCCCGCCGCTGCGGGGATCGTCATCAGCCATGCCCACACGATGCGCGTCGCGACCCCCCAGCGCACCGCCGAGAGCCGCCGCGTCGCGCCCACGCCGACGATCGCGCCCGTGATCGTGTGCGTCGTGCTGATCGGTACGCCGAGGCTCGTCGCCAGGAAGATCGCGACGGTGCCGCCGGTTTCAGCGGCGAAACCGCTCACCGGCTGCAGCTTCGTGATCTTGCTGCCCATCGTGTGGATGATTCGCCAACCACCCATCAGGGTGCCGAGTCCGATCGCGGTGTAGGCGGCGAGCTCGACCCAGACCGGAATCGTGAACTCGGAGATGTAGCCGCCGGCGAGCAGCAGCCCCGCGATGATGCCCATCGTCTTCTGCGCGTCGTTCGCGCCGTGATTCAGCGAGAAGGCGGCAGCCGACACGAGCTGGAGACGCCTGAACCAACGATCCACCCGCACGGGCGTGGTGTTGCGGAAGATCCAGTAGAGCGCGGTCATCGTGAGCAAACCGACCGTGAGCCCCACCGTCGGCGCGATCACGATGAACGCGAGCGGTTTCACCCAGCCCGACGCGATCAATCCACTGAAGCCAGCCTTCGCGACGGCCGCGCCCGCATAGCCGCCCATGAGCGCGTGAGAGGAGCTGGTCGGTAGGCCCCAGTACCAGGTGATTAGGTCCCAGACGATTGCGCCGGTGAGCCCCGCGCCGATCACGGTGAACGTGACGACCTCGAGCTCGACGAGGCCCGAGCCCATCGTCTTGGCGACGGCGGTTCCGAACACCAGCACTGCCGCGAAGTTCCAGAAGGAGGCCCAGATGACCGCCTGCCCGGGCGAGAGCACGCGCGTCGAGACCACCGTCGCGATCGAGTTCGCCGCGTCGTGGAAGCCGTTGATGTAGTCGAACACGAGGGCGAGCAGGACGAGCGAGCCGACGATCAGGAGCTGGCTGTCCACCTACGAGTGCTTCACGAACACCGCTTCGAGGACTTTCGCGACGTCTTTGCAGCGGTCGGTCGCGCCCTCCAGCATGTCGAGGATCTCCTTCCACTTGATCACCTGGATGGGATCCTTCTCCTCCTCGAACAGCGTGCCGACGCCCGTCGTGTAAGCGCCGTCGGCCTTGTTCTCGATGTTCGAGATCTCGCGTACGGCCTCGGTCACACCGGAGCGCTTGGCGAGCGCCACGACTCCGCGATGTACCTCGTTGCACGCCTCGACGACGTGACGAGAGAGTTCGCGTGCGGCGGGCCGGACGTGCTCGATGCGATACAGCCGCAGCATGTCCGCCGAGGCATCGATGTCGTCGATCACGTCGTCGAGCGCGCGCACCAACGCGTGAATGTCCTCGCGATCGATCGGCGTGACGAACGTGCGATGCAGGCGTTGCAGGATGTCGTGCGAGATCTCGTCGCACCGATGCTCGACCACTTTGATCGCCTGCGCCTTCTCCCACACCGGGCGCTCGGGCTCGAGCATTTCGACGAGCAGCGCGGCGCCCTTCTTGATCTCGAGTGCCATCTCGACGAAGTCGTCGAAGAACTTCTCTTCCCGCGGAATCAGTCGGAACGCCATCTGGCCCCCAAAGCGCGGGCACTCTATCAGGGGAGCCCTTGGGGGAACACGGAAACTTCGTGACAGCTTCGAGTTCCTGAGCGCGCGGGGTCAGCGCATCGTCACCCAACCTGCCGCGGCGGCTCCTGCGACGATCCACACCACCGCCGTCTTCGCCTTCCAGCGGAACGCTGCGAACAACGCAGCTGCGAAAATCGCGACCGCGGGCGCACTCGTCAGCGTTGCGTGCGCGAACTGGAGCGCCGTCACCGCGATCAGGCCGACGACGCCCGCGGTGACGCCATCGAGCAAGGCATGCGTGCGGCGCTGCTCGACCAAGCGCTCCACCCATTGGTGGCCGATCAGCGTGAATGAAAACGCGGGCAGGAATACGCCGGCCGTGAGCGCGAGCGCCCCGGCCGCGCCCGCGCCGAGGTAGCCGACGAAGGTCGCGAAGATCACGAGCGGCGCCGGCAGAATGCCGGAGAGCGCGAGGCCATCGAGGAACTGGGCGTCGCTCATCCAGCCGCTCGCGCCGACAGCGTCCGCGCGCAAGAACGGGATCACGGTGTAGGCGCCGCCGAAGGTGAGCAGGCCACTGCGCAGGCCCGTCACGAACAGCGCGAGCACGCTCGGCGCCAGCGCGCTCGCGGCGGGCACGGCGCTCGCGAGCAGCGGCACGAACGCCGCCCCGTGCAGCGTGCTCGCATCGCTGCCGCGGTGGGCCGCGTAGGCGATGCCGGCGAGCGGCAGCACGAGTGCGAAGCTCGCGCCCGCGAGCGTCGCGAGCGCGGCCGCGAGTGCAATCCCTAACAATGCTCGGTCGTGGAGCGCGTGACTGCCGATGCGGTGCACCGCGCGCACGATCAGCGCCACCACCGCCGGCTGGCAGCCCGCGAACGCGGCGGCGAGCGCGCTCGTGCGCAAGTCGAAGCGCACGTACGCGACGGAGAGCGCGAACATCAAGACGAAGCCGGGCAGCATGAAGGCGAGGCCCGCGAGCAGCCCGCCGATGCGGCCGCGCGCGCGCATGCCGAAGTAGACGCACAGCTCGTGCGCCTCGGGCCCCGGCAACACCTGATAAACCGCGAGCACGCGATTGAAGCGCTCCGGCGAGAGCCAGCGCTCCTCCTCGACGAGCTCCTGGCGAATCATGCCGATCTGCGCGACCGGCCCTCCCCAGGCGAGCGCGCCGAAACGCAGGAAGCGCAAGAACAGGCTACCGAGCGGGGGGTGCGGCGGAGCGATCTCGGCGCCGCCCGGAGACTCCGACGTCTCAGCCACTGCGATCAACCATTTGGGTCTTCGAAAAATACATAGCCAGCGGCGTAATCACTGAACTCGAAATAGACCTTCTTCTCGCCGGGGTCCACCACTCCGTTCAGGTTCGCGTCGAGCACGCCGTAGCCGAACCGGTAGGGACGCGGCGCGTCGTCGGACGTCCCCATCGCGGTCGAGAGCTTGTCGATCTGCAGGAAGCGCTTCACGAGCTTGTCGCCGGCGTAGATTTCGAGCACGCCGTTCGTGCCCGTCCAGTTCTGCACCGCGCGGCCGATTTTGTTTTGCGTCTCCTGCGTGCAGGCGAGCGGGATCCCCGCGGCGAACGCGATGCAGAGCGCCCACGTGCGAGCGATTCGTCGAGTTTGCATTGCCGGCTCCTCGGATTGACGCGTGCCTGCGCACGGTAGCCGCGCCGGCGCGTAACGTTCCGACATGCTCACGCGTGAACCCGGCATGACTGCGGCTCCGAAGCCACCGCCCGCCGGCGTCGAGACGGCGTTCCGCGCGCACGAGCGCGCGCTATTCGGCCTCGCCTATCGCCTGACGGGCTGCAGCGCGGATGCAGACGAGATCGTGCAGGAGACCTTCACACGCGCGCTCGCGACCCCTCCCGCGCACACGGACGAACCGTGGGCGCCGTGGCTGACGCGGGTTGCGACGAATCTCTCGCTCGACGTGCTGAGGCGGCGACGGCGTCGCGGCGAGCGCGCAACCTGGCTGCCCTCGCCGCTCGCGACCGACGCTGCGGATGCGGTACTCGCATTGCCCGCACCCTGCGAGGGAGAGCCCGGCGCGCGCTACGAGCGACTCGAGAGCGTGACCTTCGCCTTCCTGCTCGCCCTCGAGGCGCTCACGCCGCGCCAGCGTGCGGTGGTCGTCTTGTGCGACGTCTGTGGCTACTCCGCGCGCGAGGCGGCGAGCGCGCTCGGCGCGAGCGAGGCGAGCGTGCGCGTGCTGCATCACCGTGCGCGGCGCGCGCTGAGTGATTATGAGCGCGCGCCGTGCCGTCCGGACGCGGTGCTCACGGCGCGCACGCGCGTCGCGCTCGAACAGTTCGTCCAGCGCCTGGTCGCGCGCGACGTCGCCGGCCTCGAAGCGCTACTTCGCGAAGACGCGCGCACGGTCACCGACGCGGGCGGCGAGTTCAACGCGCTGCGCGGCGTGCGCACGGGTCGCGTGGGCGTACTGCGCTTCCATCTCCGCGTCGCCGCACGTCGCGGCGCCCGAGCGCGCATCACGCCGTGCGTGGTGAATGGCCTGCCCGCGCTCGCGATTCGCTTCGCGAATGCCGGGCAGGGCCAGGCGCCGCGCGTTCTGCTGCGCTGCGAGCTCGACGCCGAAGGCCGCATCGCAGCGCTTCACTCTGTGCTCGCGACCCGCAAGCTGCGCGCCGTGCGCTTCGAGGCGTAACGAATTCGCAGCGGCGAGCGTGCTTCTTCCCAAACACAGGAGAAGCCGTGGACTTGCTTGGCATCACGCTCGCGCTGCTCGTCGTGATCGCGCTCGAACGGACGCACCTGCGACGGATCGAAGCGCCGTTCCTGCGTCCGCACTTCGCCGCCGACTTTGCGTTCTATACGACCGGAGTGATCGCACTCGGGCTCGCGATGCGCGCGGGCGCACAGGGCATCGCCGCCGCATTCGGCGTTCCGCCGCTGCCGGAGTGGCCCGCGCTCGCGACTCTCGCACTCACGCTCGCGCTCTACGACCTCGGCGCTTGGCTCGCCCACCGCGCAATGCACCGCGTCGAATTCCTGTGGCGCGTGCACAAGGTCCACCACGCGAGCCCGCAGCTCGATTGGCTCGCGGCGTTCCGCATGCATCCGATCGAGCTGGCAATCCGGCACGCCCTCTCACCGGTGCTGCTGATCCTGCTCGGCTTTCCGCCCGCGCAGGTCGGCGTCGCGTCGATCGTCGCGGGCGGCTGGGCCGCGCTCGTGCACGGCAACTTGCACGTGCGCTGGCACGCGCTCGAGTGGTTGCTGATCACGCCGCGCATCCATCACTTGCATCACGCGCCCGAGACCAGCGAGCGCAACTTCGGCGCGGTCTTCTCGCTGTGGGATCGCCTCGCGGGCCGCCTCGTGCGAGCCACGGCGCCGCGCGACGCCGTGCTCGGCCTACCGGGCGAGCTCGCGAGCCACCCGCACGGCTGGCTCGAGCAGCTTCGCGAACCGTTCAGGGGCCGCGCTCGCACGCTCGCCCCTAATTACTCTCTGCTGCGCCCTCCGCGGGCTGTGTGACGCGCACCGGGACTCCCGCGCTCGCGAGCGACGCGCGCGCGACGCGATCCCAGTCGACGCGCGCCGCCTGCGCACCCGCCGCCGTCGTCACGAGAGCGCGCAGATCGCGGGCGGGCTCGCGCACGAGCGTTCCCGTCTCGTCGAGCGCGAGCGCGCGTTCCTTGTCGGGGTGCACCTCGAGATACAGCTCGCCGCCGATCCAGCCGAGCTTCACCGGCTCGTGCACGACGCGAACTTTCGTGCCCACGGCTGCAAGCGCGAACAGCTCCGCAATGTGGTCGGGATACAGCCGAATGCAGCCGCGGCTCGAGTGGCGCCCGACGCCGCGCGGCTCGTTGGTGCCATGAATCAGGTACGCGGGCCAGCCGAGATAGAGCGCGTACGCGCCGAGGCGGTTATCAGGGCCGGGCGGAACTGCGGCCTTCAGCGTCGGATCGTCGCGCCGCGCGGTCGGGCCCGGATACCAGGTGGGGTTCTCCTTCGCGCGCACCACCTTCGTCGTGCCCACCGGCGTCGCGTAGCCTTCCTTCGCGATGCCGATCGGATAGCTGCGCGGCGCTTCATCCGGCGCGAAAAAGTAGAGTCTCAGGTCGCCGGTGTTGACGACGATGCCCTCGCGCAGCCCCGACGGCACGAGATGCGCGCCGGGCACGACGAGACGCGAGCCCGCGGGCGGAACCCATGGATCGACGCCTTGATTCGCCGCGACCAGCTCGAGGTATCCGACCCCGAGGGCGGGCGCGAGATCGACGAAGGTGTCCTCGGCGAGCGCACTGTGGAACGCGAGCCGGCCGACGAGATCGTCCGAGGGCGGCGGGTTCTCGAGCGGATGTGGGGGCGGAGACGCGGCGGGCGGCGCGCGCTGAACGCGCGGCATCACCGTACAGCCGGGCGCGAACGCGAGCGCCGCGGCGCAGACCAGCGCCGCTCGCGAACACGCCGAGCGATTACGGCCGAATCTCGATCGGCGTGCCGTCGCCCACCAACTGCCAGATCTCATCGATCTCCTCGTTCGTCACCGCGATGCAGCCTTCGGTCCAATCGAAGCTGCGGTGCTCGCCGCCGACCCATTCTGCATCTTCGGGCAGGCCGTGGATCATGATTTCACCGCCGGGGTTCACGCCCGCGGCTCGCGCGTTTCGCACGTCAGCTGCGCTCGGATACGAGACGTGCAGCGAGCGGTGGAACTCGCTCCCGCCGTTGCGGCCGTCGATGACATAGGCGCCCTCGGGCGTGCGCCCGTCGCCGGCGCGCTGCTTGTCGCCCACGGGGTTGCGCCCGAGTGCCACGCGGTACTCACGCACCGGGTAGCCCGCAAACCAAAGCGTGAGCCGGCGCGCGCGCTTCTCGACGAGCAAGCGCTCGACGCGGGGCGAACTACGCCCCGCGGCGAGGTCGTCCGCGCAACGCGCAGCGGCAGCGTCGAGGTCGCGCGCGCGCGCCTCGCCGGGGTCGGCGCGCTCGTCTCTATTTGTGCAGAGAGCGCTGAAAGATGCGGTCCGCTTTCTCGCTCGCCGTCTTCGCCTCCGTGGCTGCGGCATCCGCCGCCGCGCGCGCGGCGCTGGCCTCTTGCTGTGCGGCTGCCGCGGCCTGCTGCGCAGTTGCCGCGGCTGCCTTCGCCTCTTCCGCTATGCGCTTGGCCTCGGCGGCCTCCGCGCGCGCGGTTCCGACGTCACTCTGCAACTGCGTCATGTCCGACGTCGAAGCGCAGCCCGCTCCGGCGAGTACACCCGCAATTGCGAGAACCGAGATCATCTTTCGCATGCTCACTCCCTGAAAATTGCGCGCCGGCGAGCCGGCCCCGCGCGTGTCGATTGGCACCCCGTACGCAACTCTGGCTTCGATCGCGCCGCACATCTGTGACCCGCGGCACGCGCCTGCGTTGAATCTACGGGCGCCCCTGGGCTACTCCGCGCTGCGTGATGCAGCCGCCCCCGTCCCGTGCCTACGCGAACTATGTGCTCGCGTTGCTCTCGGCCAGCTACGTCGTCAACTACCTCGACCGCTACGTGCTCTCGATGCTCGCGGGGCCGATCAAGGCGGAGCTCGGCATCTCCGACGGCGCGATGGGCATCCTGCTCGGCCCAGCGTTCGCCCTGCTCTACACCGGCCTCGGCGTGCCGGTCGCGTGGCTCGCGGATCGCAGCTCGCGGCGCAATCTGATCGCCATCGGCATGGCCGTGTGGAGCGCGTTCACCGCCCTTTCTGGCCTCGCGCGCTCGTTCACCGAGATCGCGCTCGCGCGCTTCGGCGTCGGCGTGGGCGAAGCCGCGGGCGCTGCCCCCGCGCATTCGCTGATCGCGGACTACTTCCCGGTCGAGCGCCGCGCGACCGCGCTCTCGATCTTTCAGATGGGCGTGCCGATCGGGATGATGCTCGGCACCGTGATCGGCGGCGCGCTGGTGGGGCCGCTCGGCTGGCGGAAGGTGTTCCTCCTGGTCGGCATCCCCGGCGTCGTGGTGGCGCTGCTCCTGCGGCTCACGGTGCGCGAGCCCGCGCGGCCGGCACTCGCGCGCAGCCAGTCATTAGGCGACGCGCTGAGCGACCTGTTCGGCAGCGTCGCCGTCCTGATGCGCATTCCCACGTTCGTGGCGATCGCGCTCGGCGGCATGTTCGCCTCGCTCGCGGGCACGGGCTTCGGCTTCTGGTTGCCGACGATGTTCGTGCGCTCGCACGGCATGTCGCTCGCAGAGTACGGCTTCACGTACGGCATCGTGAGCGGCGCGGCCGGCGTGGCCGGCACGCTGCTCGCGGGCGTGCTCGCCGATCGCCTCGCGCGCGGCGACCCGCGCTGGCGGCTGCGCATCGCCGCCTCTTCCGTCGCACTCTCGATGCCGCTCTTGATCGCGATCTGCGCGGTGCCGGATCCGAGGATCGCGCTGCTGATCTCGATCCCGAGCGGGATGATCGGCGCAGGCTACGCGCCAGTGCTGTTCGCGATCGCTCAGAGCCTCGCGCCCGCGCGCGTTCGCGCCGTCACCTCGTCCGTGCTGATTCTCTTCATCACTGGCGGCGGGATGCTGATCGGCCCCTGGGTGATCGGCTTCCTGAGCGACGCGCTCACACCGCGCTTCGGCGACGACGCGCTGCGCGTCGCGATGATCGGCGTGCTCGCAACGATGAGCTTCGGCGTGATCGCGCTGTTGCGCGGGACGCGGACGCTGCTGAACGACCTCGAGAGAGCCCAACAAGTAGCGTGATGGGCTCGTGGGGCCCTCGAGCGGCCTCCCGGTGACTCGCGTCCGCACGCTGGCGCGAGTTCGGCGTCGCCGAAGCCTCCTCCGCGTTGCAGCGGGCGATTCGCCCAGCGTTGCTAAGCGCTCGCCTCGATACCCGCCCCCGCGAGCGCGGGCCGCGCGCGCGCAATCTGTTGCTGCGCGAGCGGCACCTCGGCCTTGAGCTTGGGCATCACCTCGGCGGCGAAGCGCCGGCAGTTCTGCTCCGCGAGCTCGTAGGGAATGCCGCCGTAGCTAAAGATGCCGACGAAGCCCTCGCAACCGGTGAGCTTGCGCATCTCCATGATTTTTTCGTGCACCTGCTTCGGCGTACCCCAGGGATGCAAGCTCGTGAAGAACTCGATGCCCGCGTCGACGCCGCCGGGCGCGCGCATCTTCTCCTGGATTTGCCCGTACATCTCGTAGCCCTTCATCGACTGGAGATGCGTGCCGCCGAGTTCATAATGCTCGACCACCGAGCGGTAGTACCGACCGATCCATTTCGTGGCCTGCTCCTTCGCGACGCTCTCGTCGTCGTCGATGAATACCCAGCCCGCGCAGATCGGCGGCGGCGCCTCGGCCTGATTCACCGTGCGGTAGATCTCGCGGTACGCCTTCAGCTCGCGCACGACGTGCGGCCACGGCTTCTGCGGAACGATCAGGATGCCGACGCCGAGCCGAGCCATGATCTCCGAGCTCTCGGGCGAGACCGCCGCCGCGTAGGTGCGGCCGCGGAACGACTTGAACGGGCGCGGGCGGATCTCGCGGCGCGCCTGCTGAATGTGCTTCCCAGAGAACTCGACGCACCCGCGCTCGAGGCCTTCGAGCAGCATCTGCGCGCTCTCGGTGAAGATCTCGCGGCTATCGCTCTGCGCGACGCCGAAGCCCTCGAATTCGACGCGTCCGAGCCCGCGGCCGATGCCGAGCACGAAGCGCCCGTTCGACAGGTGATCGAGCACGGCGACCTGCTCCGCGACACGAACCGGATCGTGCCACGGCAAC
>JANNKN010000820.1:0-6265 GCA_031396315.1 Deltaproteobacteria bacterium | reverse complement strand
GAGTTTCACTTCGATTTCGGATCCCCTAACGCCTATTTGAGCCATCTGGTCGTGCCCGCCATCGAGCGGCGCTCGGGCGTCCGCTTCGCCTACGTGCCGGTGCTGCTCGGCGGCGTGTTCAAGGCCACCAACAACGTGTCGCCCGCGGTCTCGCTGCGCGGGATCAAGAACAAGGGCGAGTACGCCGAGCTCGAGACGCGGCGCTTCCTCGCGCGCCACGGCATCACGCGTTATGCGCGCAACCCGTTCTTCCCGGTGAACACGCTGCAGATCATGCGCGGAGCGGTCGCCGCGCGGCGCCTCGGCTGCTTCGAGCGCTATGTCGACGAAGTATTTCGCCACATGTGGGCGGATCCCAAGAAGCTCGACGAGCCCGAAGTGATTGCCGCCGCCCTACGAGAATCCGGCTTGCCGGCTGACGAGCTGCTCGCGCTGGCGTCGGATGCCTCGGTGAAGCAAGAGCTGATCGCGAACACCGAGCGCTCGGTCGCGCGCGGCTGCTTCGGCTCGCCGAGCTTCTTCGTCGGAGAGGCGCTGTTCTTCGGCAAGGACCGGCTGCGCGAGGTGGAAGAAGCGATCGAAGAGTCGAAGGCCGCGGGCCGATGACGCGCGGCGAAACCAGATGACGAGCGCCGGCCACGCCGCGAGCGCACTCGCTGCGCGAACCCAGCAGATGCTGGAGGCGCGCCCGTTCCCGCTGCTGATGCGACTCGCTGTGCCTAATAGCCTCGCGTTCTTCGTGCAGGCGTGCGTGAGCATGACCGAAGTCTGGTACGTCGGGCGCCTCGGCCGGAATGCGCTCGCGGCAATGGCGCTCGCCTTCCCGTTCTTGATGCTCATGCAAACCATGTCGGGCGGTGCGATGGGCGGCGCCGTCAGCAGTGCAGTGGCGCGCGCGATCGGCTCCGGACGCAGCGACCGCGCCGCCGCGCTCGTCTGGCACGCGATCGCGATCGCGCTCGGCGGCGCCGCGCTTTTCGCCCTTCTCTACGTCGCGCTCGGCCCCGCGCTGCTCGCGCGCCTCGGTGGTGAAGGCGAAGTACTCGCGCAGGCGACCGCGTACCTGAGCATCTTGTTTGCGGCCGGCGTGAGCCTCTGGCTGAACGCGATTCTCGGCGCCCTCTTTCGGGGCGCGGGAGACATGCGCTTCCCCGCGCTGATCCTGCTCGCGAGCGCGATCCTGCAAGTTCCGCTCTCGGGCGCGCTGATCCTCGGCTGGTGGGGCGCGCCGGCGCTGGGTGTTAGGGGAGCGGCGATCTCCGTCGTCGCCATCGCAAGCCTCGCCTCGCTCGCGCAGCTCGTGCGGCTCGCACGCGGCGTAGGCGCGCTCCGCTTGAGCCTCACCGCGCTGCGCTTCGAGATCGAGACGTTCCGCGAGATCCTGCGCGTGGGCATGCTCTCGGCGCTCTCTCCGATCCTGACGGTGTTCACAATCGTGGCAGTGAACGGACTCGTCGCAGGCTTCGGCCCGGCGGCGCTCGCCGGCTACGGCATCGGATCGCGGCTCGAGTTCTTGCTCATTCCGCTCGTATTCGGGATCGGCGCCGCGCTGACCGCGATGGTCGGCACCAACATCGGCGCCGGGAACTTCGAGCGTGCGCTCCGCATCGCCTGGATCGGCAGCGCGAGCGCCGCGGCGCTGACCGGCACGATCGGCATCGGGCTCGCGCTGCGACCAGACTTATGGGTTGGAACCTTCACCAGCGACCCGCAGATCTACGAGGCTGGCACCACTTACCTGCGCGTGGTCGGGCCTTGTTATGTGTTTCAAGGCCTCGGGCTCTCGCTCTACTTCGCTTCGCAGGGTGCGCGTGCGGTGCTCTGGCCGGTGCTCGCGACTGCGCTGCGTTTCGCGATCGCCGTGGGTGGCTCGACGATCGCAGTGACGCAGCTCGGCTACGGAACCGGAGCGATCTTCGCGTGCGTCGCGGGCGGGATGGTGGCGTATGGCGTGATGACTGCGGGGGCGATCAAGGTGGGGGCGTGGAGGCGGGGGTGATGGCGCGGTAGACGTACCCCGTGATTCGGGTCGCCCGGCGTCGTCGTGACGAAGCGGTACGAGCCATCGCGCACTCCCTGCCTCAGGTAGACGATCTCGCCGTTCCTGCGGAAGCTCGGGTAGTAACAATTCGCGTCTCGGCAGTCCGTCACGCGCTCGAGCCCGCGCGTCGCGAGGTCGTAGACATACGCGTCGAGCCGGAGCTCGTCGCCCGGGCGCCTCATCACCTCGGTCACGCTCCGCGAATCGATCGGCGAGACGTGAAACGCGACCTGCCGGTCGTCGAAGGAGAAATCCACCTTGCCCGTGGGAAATCCGAGCTCCGCCCGCAATTGGCAAGCGCCCGTCTCGCTCACGGCAAAGATCTTGGTGTTCCGAGTGATGGGGTCGACTCCGCCGAACAGCTCGCCGGTCTTGGACAAGAAAGGCAGCGTGAACGAGAGCTCCGGGCAGAGCCGGCGCCTGGACCGCGTCGCCGGGCGAAGCTCGACGATTCGCCCCCCTTCCTCGGTGGACTCGTAGTCCTGAAAATAGAATCCCTTGCGTAAGTACAGGGACTCACTGACGACCCGGTAAATCGTCTTCCCGTTCTCCGTTCGCTGACCCACGCTCTGATAAGTCCCCGGAATCTTGCCGTCCGTGAAGGCCAGCGCGTCGGTTTTGGAACGGCCCGCCATCAGGTCGTCCATGCGAAAGAAGTTCAGCCGCCCGAGGCCCGTGGTCGCGAATGCCGACGGAACGGTCAGGAGCCGCTCGTCCGGAGACGGAACCGGGTCGATCGTGCCGGGCACACGGATCTCGCGGCCGCTCGCGAGATCGAGGAGATAGTTCGAGAACCCAGCCTGATAAGCGATCCAGGCTCCAGTGGCCATCGGCTTGAAGTAATACTTTGGCACTCGGCCGATTTCGAGCTGCCCAGTTTGCGTCCAGCGTGGCGAAACCGACAGCAGGCCTGGCTCGAAGCGCCGATCAGGATGTAGCGCTTCGTGGGATTCCTTCGGCTGGCTCGAAGCGTTTTGGCGGAGACCCGCGAGGCCCGCACACTTGGCGTCGTTCGATTCGCGCGCGCTGCTCGAAAGCTCGGTGCTCGCCACCACCTGAGAAAGCAGCGCCTCGTAAGACTCGATGCTCTTGGCGCCGTAAATCACCTCGGGAGCAAGCCGGCCCTCGATGAAGACGTGGAGGCTGGGATAGTGGAGAAGACCGCCGTTGAGGCCGAGCGTGCGGCTCTCGTTCCGTAACAGCGCATTTCCTGCCGGAGCGAACTCACTCAGATCGTTCGCGGCGCGCTCGTCGGCGGCGTGCGGATCCAGCAATACGGTGAGCGCGATCTCGTGTGCCTGCGCGATCCGGCTGACATTCCTCAGGTTGCTGATCGACAGCGGCATTCCCGGGCTGACGATCGCAATCAAGCCGCAACGCCGATCCCGGAGCAGTGTGGCCAAGTCTGCATCGGTGAAAGCCTGCGTCGACGGCCCACGAATCGCACAACTCGAACCCGCCATGATGAGGAACGCGGCCGCTGCGGATATCGCTGCCCTGAGCTCTGCCCGTCTCACGCGGAAGCTCCCTCAGCGCGACGGCGGCTTCACGCGAGCGTCGCTGATCTGGCTGCGTAGCTCATCGTGTCTCCTTTACACCGCGAAGCAGTCGCAGCCAAGCGCGCCGCCCGTGTGCGCGCGCCCAGGCGGTACATGCGGCTGGCTTCGCCGCGCGGGGCTCGCCACCGCGCCACCGAAGCGCGCGACCGGCGACCAGCTCGGGTCCAGCGCGGCGGCGCCGGAGCTCCCGGGAGATCGAACCACGTCTCGAGCCCCGGGTATGCGTCGAAGCGATCGGACTCGATCAGCGCCTCGATCGGTGCGAACAGGCGCGCGCGAGCGTCCGAACTGTGCCATGCGTCGAGCCGGGAGCGCCGATCGAACTTGTAGACGAAGCGGTGCGCGTCGCCCGGGCGCCGAGGATCGGGGCGTACGATCGTCGCTCCCAGGTGTCCGGGCTGGAGGACCGCCTCGCCGATCAATCGACTCATCAGGTCCTCGAAGGCTGCCTCGCTCCCTCGGCGCACGCGGATCTCGCGCACCACGGTCACCGGCGGGTCCGCCTCGCCGGAGAGAAGGAACGCGAGCTCCGGCGCGTCGTCTGCGCTCATGGCTAACCCTACTCGTGCGAGACGGAACTCGGGATCACGTACTCGGGGAACTTCGTCGGCGCCGCGCCGTGCACCATCGTGTACGCGTACTCCACACCGACCCCGTAGGCGCCGCAGTGCGTCCGCACGATGTCCGAGGTGCGCTCGATCGGCGCCGGGTTCCCGTGCGCCGCCAGCAACTGCGGCCAGGTGTTGCCGCTGAAGCCCTTGGTCTCGACCGACGAGAGCACGACCGGAACGCCGAACACGCGCGCCGCCTTCGCGAGCGCGACGTTGTTATTGATCACCGCCTGACGGTCGAAGTTGGCAACGCCGAACAGCATCTGCGGCTGGGGGTCGATCAGCGTGACGACGCAATTGTCCGGGGTCAGAAGGCCCTTCTCGCTGAGAGCCGGGAGAGATTCGTTGCGAGCCATGCGTCCTCCTTCGTAGCGCGCGTGCTGGCGCAGCCTGCAGTGTGTCCCCTAAACGCGGGGGAACGCCGTAAATCCTCGTGAATTCGCGAGCGAGCTCGTGCGCGAGCGCGCCGACCTGGGCTCGGCACGCCGCACCTGGCCTCCTCGCTCGGCGCTAGGACCGGACGAACGCCAGCAGGTCCGCGTTCAAGCGTTCTTTGCTGGTATCGCCGAGGCTGTGCGAACCGCCGGGGTAGATCAGCAACGTCGCGCCGCCGACGAGCTTCGCGGAGAGCTTCGCCGAGGCGTCGATCGGCACGATCTGATCGTCCTCGCCGTGAATGATCAGGGTCGGGACATCGAACTTCTTCAGATCCTCGGTGAAGTCCGTCTCCGAGAATGCCTGGATGCAGTCGAAGGCGTTCTTGTGACCGCTCATCATTCCCTGGTGCCACCAGGACTGGATGAGCCCCTGAGAGACCTTGGCGCCGGGTCGATTGAAGTTGAAGAACGGCCCGCTGGCGACGTCGAGGAAGAACTGCGCGCGGTCCGCGAGGTACGCGGCGCGAAAGCCGTCGAACACTTCCATGGGCAGCCCACCCGGATTGGCCGCCGTCTTCAGCATGATCGGCGGCACTGCGCCCATCAGCACCGCCTTCGCCACACGCCGGGTGCCGTGACGGCCGATGAAGCGCGCGACTTCACCGCCGCCCGTCGAGTGCCCGACGAGCACGGCGTCCCGAAGATCGAGCGCCTCGAACAGCTCCGCGAGATCGTCGGCGTAAGTGTCCATGTCGTTGCCGTTCCACGGCTGGCTCGAGCGGCCGTGCCCGCGGCGATCATGGGCGATGCAGCGATAGCCATGCGAGGCGAGGAAGAACATCTGCGCTTCCCACGCGTCCGCGCTGAGTGGCCAGCCGTGGCTGAAGACGACCGGCTGCCCGCTGCCCCAGTCCTTGTAATAGATCTGCGTTCCGTCGCGAGTCGTGATGATGCTCATGGGGTTCTCCTCGGCCCGGTGTGGAAGGCGCAGGGTATGCCGCTGGACGGGGAGCATTGCTTGTCACCGCGCCGGCACCAAGCGCACGATCTGCGACCCCGACCCGTGCTCGAGCAGCAGGTAGATCGCGCCGCCCTGCCCGACCGCGACGTCGCGAATGCGGGCGAGGTCCTTCAGCAGGATCTCCGTGTGCGCGAGCCTGTCAGCGTCGATCACGAACCGGTACAGCTCGGTCGCCTTCAGCGAGCCGACGATCAAGTCGCCTTGCCACTCCGGGAATGATTCTCCCTGATAAATGACGAAGCTCGAGATCGCGGGCGACGGCGTGAGGTCGACGACCGGCGGCTCGAGGGCCTTCGGGTCGAACGTGATCCCGAGCTCCTTCGCGAACGCGACGGGCGTGCCGTCGTACTTCAGCCCGTTCGAGACGAGCGGCCAGCCATAATTGCGGCCCGGCCGCAGATGATTCACCTCGTCGCCGCCGCGCTGCCCCATCTCGGTGCCCCACAGCTCGCCCGTTTGTGGGTCTAACTCGTGGCCGTGCGGGCTGGGGTGTCCGAAGCTCCAAACACTCGGCATCGCGCCCGGGCGCGCGACGAACGGATTGTCCGCGGGGATGCGTCCATCGTCGTGGACGCGGTGGACCTTCCCGTACGGCGTGGCGAGATCTTGGATTCCGATGTGCTCGCCCGCGCCCTTCATCCCTACGCTGACGAACA
>JANNKN010000794.1:0-17908 GCA_031396315.1 Deltaproteobacteria bacterium | reverse complement strand
CGAATCGCGCGTGGAGCACGAACCCGCGCGCCGTTCTGCTGACGCCCGCGCTGTGCTCGCTGCTCGCGTGCCCCGCGCTGCTCATCGCCGCGTCGATTGCGAACTCGACACACGCCGTCGTGCTCTACGCGCTCGCATGCGGGCTCTCACTCGTGCACAGCGCGCCCGCCGGCGCGGCGATGCAGGGCATGATCCCGGATCGCATGCGCGGCTTCATCTCGAGTTCGATCGCATCGCTGCTCACGCTGGTCGGTCTCGGCGGCGGCCCGTTTCTCGCTGGCGCGCTCTCCGACTTCTTCGGTGCCGCCAGCGACCCGAAGAGCCTCGGCAAAGCACTCGCGTGCGTCTCGGTCCTGTATGTCTGGGCCGCGATCCACTTCGCGCTCGCATCGCGCACGCTGAAGCGGGACCTCGAGCTGAACGCGCGCGAGGCCTAACCCCTTGCCGCGGCCGCGATGCGCAAATTACACGCAGCTCGGCCCCTCCCATTTCCCAGCTGCGACGCGCGCGCCACGCGGGTAGTCTGCGCGGACGGAGTGCACGGCGCTGGAAGCCCTCGTCGAGACGGCAGCGGGTCGAATGCGCGGGCGCGAGGACGGCGGCGTTCTCACGTTCTGCGGGTTGCCGTTCGCCGCGCCGCTGACTGGCGCTCTGCGCTTCCTGCCGCCTGAGCCGCCGCAGCCGTGGGGCGGTGTGCGCGATGCCACGCGCTTCGGCCCGGCCGTGCCGCAGCTCTCGATGCCGGTGTTCTCTTTCATCAATGCAGCCGGCCGCACGTCGGGCGACGAGTGCCTCACGCTGAACGTCTGGACGCCCGCTTGCGATCGTGGGCGACGCCCGGTGCTCGTGTGGGTGCATGGCGGTGCGTTCCTCGTGGGCTCTGGAGCGACCCCCGTCTACAACGGCACCACGCTCGCCGCGCGCGGCGACGTCGTCGTCGTCACCCTCAACTATCGCCTCGGCGCGCTCGGCTTCGCGCACCTCGGCTTGGTGCGGCGCGGCGCCCTGCGCGAGAGCACGAACCTCGGGCTGCGCGATCAGATCGCCGCGCTCGAGTGGGTGCGCGACAACATCGCGCGCTTTGGCGGCGACCCGGCGTGTGTCACGGTGTTCGGGCAGAGCGCGGGCGGTATGAGCATCGGCGCGCTGCTCGGCGCGCCGCGCGCGCGCCCGCTCTTCAAGCGCGCCATCTGCCAGAGCGGCGCGAGCGACCACGTGCTCTCGCGCGAGGCCGCGCGCGCACTCGCGACGAACTTCCTCGCCGCACTCGGCGATCCGTCGCTCGAGGCGCTGGCGCTGCTCCCGCCGGGCGAGTTGCTGCGCGCGCAGCGCGATGTGATGGCGCAGCGGGCGAGCTACATCGACCTGATGGCTTTTCTGCCCGCCGTCGACGGCGACCTGATCCCCGAGCAACCGCTCGCT
The DNA here is from genome assembly GCA_031396315.1 of Deltaproteobacteria bacterium. Classification (GTDB taxonomy): domain Bacteria; phylum Myxococcota_A; class UBA9160; order UBA9160; family UBA6930; genus VGRF01. The sequence continues at coordinate 16,486 of JANNKN010000794.1, read as the reverse complement.
GCGCTGCGCCGCGGTGCCGCCGCGAAACACGACCTAATGACTGGCGTCACATCCGAGGAGTGGAAGCTGTTCGGCGTGACGGATCCGGGCCTCGGGCGTTTCGAGCAAGAAGAGCTCGAAGGGCGCCTGCGCGACGTGTTGCCGCAGCTGTACGCGGAGGCGCCTGGGCCGAAGCGCGCGGCGCGCGAGCTGCGCGACGCACTCGCGGAGCGCGGCGCCGAGACCGACGCGCGCTCCGCGTGGCGCGCGTTCCAATCCGCGCGCACCTTCGTGCGCCCCGCAGCGCGGCTCGCAGAGGCTCAGCACGCCGCGGGCGGCGCGGTTCGCACCTACGTCGTGAACTGGCGCGCCGCCGCCGCCCCGCGCGCGCTCGGCGCCTGCCACGCGATCGAGCTGCCGTTCGTGTTCGGCACCGGCCGCCACCCGCTCGCCCGCGGCCTCACCGGCATCGGCTTCGCCGCGCCGCGCCTCACGCGCCAAATCCAGAACGCCTGGATCCAGTTCGCGCGCACCGGCGACCCGAGCCATCAGGGCCTGCCGAGCTGGCCTCCGTTCGAGCCGAAACGCCGGCCGACGATGGTGTTGGGCAAGCGCTGCGAGCTCAGCGAGGCGCCGCTCGATCCCGACCGCCAGCTGCTCGCGCGCTGGAGCGGCGAGGCAGGCTGAGGCGCGAGCCCGCCCCCTACGCGGCGACTTCGACGCTCGCCTCGAGATGCCGCGGGCACACCAGCGAGTTGCTGATGAAGCAGATCTGCTCGGCGCGCTCGAGTAGCCGCTGGGCGCGCGCGGCATCGACACCGGCAGGCACGAGCAGTTCGGCGCGCACGTCGATCTTCGTGAAGCGCGTCGCGCGCTCGACCTTGTCGAGGGTGCCGGTCGCGCGCACGTCGAGCGAGGTCCAGGCGAGCTTCGAGGCCGCGGCGACGGAGCGAAACGAGAGCGTGAAGCAATCCGCGACGGCGGCGACCAGCAGCGTCTCGGGCGACCAACGACCACCCGGGCCACCGAACTCGACGGGTGCGACGGATGCAATCGGCGCGAGGCCCTGAGAAGCCAACGTCACCTCGCCCTCGGGCGTCGACGCAGCACTCGCGCTGTACGTGTGCGGTAGGTCCTGCATGTCGTCGTCCTCCTGACTCCGAGCTTCGCGCGAATCCAAGGCAAGCGCGACGCACAGCATCCGAACGAATCGAGAGCGCCTCGATGGCGCTCTCGATTCGCCCTCCCCCTTTGCCACACCACTGCGTCGAACCGGGTTCCACCGCGCAACGCCGGCGCAGGGGCGGGCGGGACGGGTGCGTCGCAGCGCAGGGCCCGGTTCCCGCCCATCGAGCGGCGCACCGCGGAGCCACGAGCCGGGGCCGCGAGCGCGCAAGCACGCCCAGTTGCAGCGCGCCGCCTCCGCCCTACTCCGCATGCCTTCGCGCCAAGGGCCCGAAGTCGCGACCACCCGGCCCGCCCGCCCCTGCGCCGCCTCGAAGCCCTTCGTCAGCCCGAGGAGATCGACGCCTCGTAGAGCGGCACGACTTGCTCCGGACGCTGCGCCGTCATCTTGAGATCGCGCAGCAAGCCGTCCTCGATGCCATAAATCCAGCCGTGCAGCGTGACGAGCTGCCCGCGCTGCCACGCGTCGCGCACCACCGTGGTCTGCGCGACGTTGGCGACCTGCTCGATCACGTTCAGCTCGCACACCCGCGCGAGCCGCTTCGCGTCGTCGCGAATCGCGGCGAGGCGCAGCTCGTGCTTCACGACCACGTCGTGTACGTGGCCGAGCCAGTTGTCGACGAGCCCGTGCCGCTCGCGCCGTAGCGCCGCGCCGACGCCGCCGCAGCCATAATGACCGCAGACGATGATGTGCTGCACCTTCAGCACGTCGATCGCGAACTGCAGCACCGACAAGCAGTTGAGATCGGTGTGCACGACCACGTTCGCGACGTTGCGGTGCACGAACACGTCACCGGGCAGCAGGCCGATGATCTGGTTCGCCGGCACGCGGCTGTCGGAGCAGCCGATCCACAGGTACTCGGGCGTCTGCTGCTGCGCGAGCTTCGAGAAGAACGCGGGGTCGCTGCGCCGCATGGAATCGGCCCAGGCGCGGTTGTTCTCGAAGAGATGAGCGAGCGAACTCAAGCACTGCCTCCTGCCGAGGCCGCGAAGTTAACGCGGCATTCACCCCCGTCCTCAGCTCCTGGGTGTGCTTTTCGAGATACGGGGCGGGATCGCGAGCGAGGCGATCACGCCCGCGGCGATCAAGCCTGCCACGACTCCGAGAGAGACGACGATCGGCAGCTTCACGAAGTCGATCAGCAGCATCTTGCCACCGACGAACAGCAGGACGGCCGCGAGCGCAGGTTTCAGGAGATGGAACTTGCCGATCACTCCCTGGAGCAGGAAGAACAGCGAGCGCAGGCCGAGGATCGCGAAGATGTTCGACGTGAAGACGATGAACGGATCGTTCGTGATCGAGAAGATGGCCGGGATCGAATCGATCGCGAACACGAGGTCGGTCCACTCGATCAGGATCAGCACCATCAACAGGGGCGTCGCGTAGCGCTTGCCGGCCTGCACGATCGTGAAGCGCGAGCCGTGGTACTCCGAGACGGCGGGGATGAAGCGCCGCATCAAGCGATAGACGGGGTTGCGGTCGGGGTGAACGCCGTCATCCGGCATCGTGAGCAGCTTGATCGCCGTGATCACCAGGATCGCGCCGAACACGTAAATCACCCAATGGAACTTCGTCAGCAGCGCGGCGCCCGCAAAGATGAAGATGGCGCGCATCACGAGCGCACCGAGCACGCCCCAGAAGAGCACCCGGTGCTGATGGACGGCCGGCACCGCGAAGTACGCGAAGATCGCGTAGAAGACGAAGATGTTGTCGACCGCGAGCGCCTTCTCGATCAGGTAGCCGGTCAAGAACTCGAGGCCGCGCTCGGGCCCGAACCAGTGCACGACGAGTGCGTTGAAGGCGAGCGAGAGGCCCACCCAGACCGCGCTCCAAATGCCCGCCTCTTTGAGCGTGACCTCGTGGGCTTGGCGATGAAAGATGCCGAGGTCGATCGCCAAAAGCGCGAGCACGAAGGCGATGAAGCCGGCCCACAGAGCGGGCGTTCCAACGGTTTCCAAGCTGTGTTCCTTCGATTGTGGAAGCAGCCGCCCGAGCCGCGAGCGCGCGAGCTAGACAGGCCGAACCGCGTCCGGTGCGTTCGGCGCGCGCGTCATCTCGCGATGGATGCTGGAGACGAGGTCGGCGTCGAGCCCGAGCCTGGCAGCCAGTAACGCGAGGTAGCCGCGCTCGGCCGCGGAATCGACCTCGATCGCGAGCAGCGAGGCCGTGTACAGCTCGATCGCGCGCTGCGGTGTCGTCGCGGCGGCGGCTACCTCGTCGAGCGAAACGGGCTTCTCGAGCTCGGCATAGAGCGCGGCGCGCTCCGCGTCACCGAGGTCGGCTCGCAGCACGTGCTCGGAGAGTACGCGCGACTCGGCAGCGTCGAGTTTCCCGTCCGCGCGCGCGGCCGCGAGCATTGCGCGTAACAAATCCCGTGCGAGCAGCTCCTCGCCCTCGATCGCGTGCGGCGCGGGCAGAAAGCCCGCGGCTCTGAGCGCATGGCGCTCCATCGGCGCCTCGCGCTCGAGCGGTGGCGCGTGGGCGACGCCGCGTTGGTGCGTCCGCCAGGCCGCGTATGCGAGGCCGGCGATTGCGGCCACTCCGCCGAGCTCGAGCGCGCTCTTGCCGAGCTTGCGCCCGCTCTTGCTCGCGATCAGGCCACCGGCGAGCGCGCCCGCTAGGCCAGCTCCTGCCCGGCCAGACAGGAGTTGTGAGAGGACACTTTGCATGGACATGGGGCCCCTTCCTCGCGTCGCGGGTTTCAGCCGAGCCGCGCGAGCGCTGCGATGCGCTGCTCGATCGACGGGTGAGTGCTGAACCAGCGCAGCTTCCCGCCGCCGGAGATGCCGAACGCGCCGAGCGCATCCGGCAGCGGCGCGGGCTGCGCGGCCCGAAGTCGTTCGAGCGCCGCGATCATCGGCCGCGCACCCGCGAGGCGGGCAGCGCCGGCATCCGCCCGGTACTCACGCTGTCGCGAGACCCAATATACGAGCGGGCTCGCCAGCAGGCCGAACACGAGCTGTGCAGCGATCGACGTGACGAAGAACGCAGGACCGTGGCCTTCCTCGTTACGGAACACGAAGCGGTCGATCGCCCAGCCGACGACGCGCGAAAGCGCGATGACGAAGGCGTTCACGACGCCTTGTACGAGCGCGAGCGTCACCATGTCCCCGTTCGCGACGTGGCTCACCTCGTGCGCGAGCACTGCCTCCACCTCTTCGCGACGCATCGATTGCAGCAGGCCGGTGCTCACCGCGACGAGCGCGGCATCGCGCCGAGCGCCGGTCGCAAAGGCGTTGGGTTCGGGCGAATCGAAGATGGCGACCTCGGGCATGCCGATGCCGCTGGCCTGGGCGTGGCGGCGAACCGACTCGACGAGCCACATCTCTTCGGCGGTTGCAGGCACCTCGATGACACGCGCGCCCGTGAGTCGCTTGGCCATCCATTTCGAGAGGGCGAGCGAGAGGAAGCTCCCGCCCATCCCGAACACGAGCGACAGCACGATCAACGCTGCAAGGTCGAGGCCGACGCCTCGCGCGTCGAGGATCTGTTCGACGCCGAAGAGATGGAGCACGCCCGTCAGCGTCAACATGACTGCGAGGTTGGTGGCGATGAAGAGAGCGACTCGTTTCATGGCGATCTCCTTTCACTCATCGAGTTGGGAACGCGGGGGGAGGCGCCGGGATTCGGATGAGGCGCTCGATGACGCCTTCTGCTCTCCAAGCTCCAGCATCGACTCCTGGCCATCATTCGACAAATAGGAAATGTTCTCTCTTCTCTTCGTTTAAACCGAAGGATTGACAGCACCATGGAATGGCTGAACTACCACCACCTCCTCTACTTCCACACCGTCGCGAAGGAAGGCAGCGTCGTGCGTGCCGCGCAGGTGCTACGGCTCGCGCAGCCGACGTTGTCGGGGCAGATTCGCAAGCTCGAGCACGCGCTCGACGAGAAGCTGTTCGAGCGACGCGGGCGCAACCTCGTACTCACCGAGATCGGGCGAGTCGCTTACCGCTATGCCGACGAAATCTTCTCGCTCGGCCGCGAGCTCACGGATACGATGCGAGGGCGGCCGACTAGCCGCGCGCCGCGCCTGCACGTCGGGATCGCCGACGTCGTGCCGAAGCTGGTCGCGCATCGCCTGCTCGCTGCGGCGCGCCTCGGGAAGCTGGGCGTGCAGCTCGTGCTGCGCGAAGGCAAGCCGACCGATCTGCTGGCTGCGCTCGCAGTCCAGGAGTTCGATCTCGTGATCAGCGATGCGCCGATTTCCGCACACGTGAAGGTGCGCGCGTTCAATCACCTGCTGGGCGAATCCACGATCACGTTCTTTGCGACACCCAGCCTCGCGAAACGCCACCGGGCCGGCTTCCCGAAGTCGCTCGACGGCGCGCCGCTCCTGCTCCCGACCGAAGACACGGTGCTGCGGCGCTCGCTGGACCAGTGGTTCCAGGAAATCGACGTGCGGCCGCGAATCGTTGCGGAGATCGAGGACAGCGCATTGCTCAAAGTGTTCGGCCAACACGGCGACGGCATCTTTGCTGCGCCGACGATCGTCGCTGCGGAGGTGATGAAGCAGTACGGCGTGCACAGGCTCGGCGTGGCGCCCCGCGTCTTCGAGCGCTTCTACGCGATCACCGTGGAGCGACGCATCACCCATCCCGCGATCGCGGCGATCGCGGCGGCCGCGCGGGACCAGCTGTTCCCGTAATTCGCTGGAGAGCCGCGCCCATTGTGATTAGGATCGCGCGCCACCAGGGGATTCCATGAGCGCGATCGCCATTTCGAGCCTCGGCAACACCTTCCTCGTGAAGGAACACGTCGGGTTCTTCAAGGCCGCCAGCAACTACGACGTCTTCGACCCGACCACCGGCCAGCAGATTCTCGCCTGCCGCGAACCGAACCTCGGCACCTTCACGAAACTGTTCCGCTTCACCGACTACAAGCGCATGACGCCCTTCGACCTCGAGGTGCGCACGCCGAGCGGCGAGCTCGCACTGCGAGTGAGCCGCGGCGTCTCGATTCTGCTCTCGAAGGTCGCAGTCACGGACGGCGCGGGCGCGACGCTCGGAAGCTTCGAGCAGAAACTGTTCTCGATCGGCGGCGCGTTCGACGTGAAGGACGCCTCGGGCCAAGTCGCCTGCGCGCTGAAGGGCAAGTGGACGGGCTGGGAGTTTCGCTTCGAGCGCCAGGGGCAAGAGCTCGCAAAGGTTTCGAAGAAGTGGACCGGCCTCGGCAAGGAGCTGCTCACCAGCGCCGACAACTACGTGCTCGAGATCTCGCCGATGGTTCCTGCCAGCGATCCCGTGCGCGCGCTGATTCTCGCGGCGGTGTTCTGCATCGATCTGGTGCTGAAGGAGTGAGGCAGCGCGAGGCTGCGGGACGCGCCCACGCCACTACGGCTCCAGCACGACCTTGATCGCGCCGGACTTGCGATCGCCGGCGACCGCGAACGCCTCGTGCGCTGCATCGAGCGGGAAGCGATGCGTGATCAGTGCGCGCGGCAGCTCGGGCGTCGCAGCGAGTAGCGCGGCAGCGGCATCCGCGTCGCGACCGCCCGCGTGGCGACCGTAGAGCAGGGTCGGGCAGAGCGAGACCTCCTTCATGCACATTCGAAGGCCCGGCATCGCGACGGGGCCCCAATAGATCCCGGGGATCCAGACTCTCGCGCCCGGCTTCGCGATCTCGACTGCTTGTGCGACGGCGCTCTCGGTTCCGGCCGCTTCGATCACGATGTCATAGAGCCCGGCGAGTGGCCGCGCGCCCAGGCGTTCACCGGCAGCGCGCTGCGAATCGTGGCGCGCCACGAGCGCCACTTCGGCTCCGCGGGCACGTGCCGCGGCGACTGCGCACAGGCCGATCGCGCCACCACCGATCACGGCGACGCGTTGGCTGACGCGCAGCCCCGAGCGACGCAACGCATACACGACCACCGCAAGCGGCTCGACGAGCGACGCATCTCGCAAGGCAATGCCACTCGGGAGCGGCACGATCGCACGCGCGGGAACGCGGACCTCGTCGGTCATGCCGCCATCGCGCCCGATGCCGAGGATCATGCCTGGCCCGTCCATGCACAGGTTGTAGTCGCCTCGCGTGCACGGCTCGCAGCTTCCGCACGGCGCGAGCGGTTCGATCGCGACGGGAGTGCCGTCGTCCGTAATCCCCGCGATCTCGTGGCCGAGCGTCACGCCAGTCGGGTCGAAGGGGCTTGCCGGCGAGGTGAAATGCAAATCCGAGCCGCAGATGCCTGCCGACTTCACGCGCACGCGAACACCGCCTTCCTGCGGCGCTGGCGCATCCACGACGCGGATTACTCCCTCGACACAACGAACCGCGCGCATTGGATCTCCCTTGCTTCTCCATGGCACGACACGCCACGGTCCAGTCTTCGTCAGCCCGCCCGCACCGCCGCGAACTGCGCGAGCTCACGCCCAAGCGCGCGTGCCGCATCGCCGAGCCGCGCGTCGGCGAGCGCACCGCTCGCGTCGAACGCCTTGAACGCGGCGCCGACCGTCAGTTGCTTTGCGAGCACGGTGACGCCCAAGTTGTTGAGCAGCTCGCGCGCCCAGCGCAGCCCACGCATGCCGCCGAACGGCCCGGCCGCCGCGGAGCAGAGCGCACCGAGCTTGCCCTCGAACAACGACGGATCCGCCTTCGCGCCCGGCGCGCGCGTCATCCAGTCGAGCGTGTTCTTGAGCAGCGGCGCGATGCCGCCGTTGTACTCAGGGCATGCGAGCAATAGCGCGTCGTGGGCGACGAGCAGTTCGCGCAGCTTCGTGGCCGCCGCGGGGTAGTCGCTCGTGGCTTCGCCATCGCCGTCGTAGAGCGGCAATGAGAACTGACGCAGATCGAGGCGCGTGACGCTCGCGCCAGCGTCGCTCGCCCCCTGCACGACGAGCGTTAGCAGCTTGCTGTTGAACGAATCCTTGCGAGCGCTGCCTGAGAACGCGAGCACGCGAGCCATCGGCTCCCCCAATGAAGGGAGCGCAGGCTATCGCAGCGCCACGCCGCTCACGCTCGCCTTCGCAGCCACGCCGCGATGCTGAAGCGCTCGCGCCGCGCGAGTGCGACCTCGTGGGCGATCGCATCGCTGCGCATCGCGACGAGCGTGCCGCCGCGCGGCGCGACCTCCTGCGCGGGCTCGCTCGCTTCGGGGCTCGCGTACAGCAGAAGCGCGCCGCCGTCTTCGTCGCGCCACGCTTCGTTCAGGTAGAGCACGAGTGAGATGACGCGCGCGTCGTCGTCGCGGAAGCGATCGAGGTGGCGCGCGTAGCCAACGCCTTGTGCATAACACGCGTAGTGCGCCTCGATCTCCGTCGCGCCGAGGAAGAGTTCGCGGTTCAGCGCGAGGCGCAGCGCGTCGAGGCGCGCGAGCAGCGCGCGCTCGGCAGCGCTCGCACGGGGCGCGTCGAACCAGCAGATCTCGTCGCCGCGAATCGAGGCATCACGCTGCGCGGCCGCACCGCGGCCGACGCGTGCACCGTGAAACTCGCCCGCAGCGCGCCTCCGCTCCGCGTCTGCGCGCAGGCTCGCGATCTCGCCGCGTGCGAGGAACTCGAGCGCGACGGCGAAACCGCGCTCCGCGAGCGCATCGGCGACGGCCGCATCGATGAGCGCGCTCGCGCCGTCGTCTCCCGGTAGTTCGCTCACTCGCGTAGCATCGGCCGCTTCGCGAACTCGCAGCAAGGGGCTCGGCATGCTCGACGTCTTTGATCTCACGGGAAAAGTCGCGCTCGTCACGGGTGCGACGCGCGGGCTCGGACGCGCCTCCGCCGAAGGTCTCGCGCGCGCAGGCGCGAGCGTCGCAGTGAACGGCCGCAAGCCCGAGGCCTGCGAGCGCGCAGCCGAAGAGATCGCCGCCGCGACTGGACGCGACGCTTTCGCCGCGCCGGGCCATGTCGCGAACTGGGACGAGCTGCCCGCGCTGGTGGAACGCGTCGTCGCGCGCTTCGGTCGCATCGACGTGCTCGTCAACAACGCGGGCATCAACCCCGTGCCCACGCCGATCGCGCAGATGACGCAGGCGTATTGGGACAAGCTGCACGACGTGAACGTGAAGGGCCCGCTGCGGCTCTCGCAGCTCGTCGCGCCCATCATGGCGAAGCACGGTGGCTGCTCGATCATCAATGTCATTACGGTCGGCGCGTTCATCTACAGCCCCGCGATGTCCGCCTACACCGCGGGCAAGGCGGCGCTGCACAACCTGACGCGCGTGATGGCCGCGGAGTGGGCGGCGCAGGGCATCCGCGTGAACGCGCTCGCGCCGGGCTCGTTCATGACGGACATGATGAAAGGCGCCCTCGACCTACCAGGCTTTCGCGAGGGCAGCGCGAATCTGTCGCTGCAGAAGCGCATCGCGGAGCCGGACGAGATCGCGGGCAGCGTCGTCTACCTCGCGAGCCGCGCGAGCTCGTTTGTTACGGGCACGGTGCTGATGGTGACAGGCGGGACGTGAGCAGAGCTAGCGCGTCGGCCCATTCGCCACCGCGAGCTTCACCGCCTCCGTCGCCGGCTTCTTCAGCTCGATCAAGATCTCGCGGAAGTGATCCTCGCTCGCGTTGATCGCCGTCTCCGTCGCGCCAGGCGGCACGAAGAACACGCTGCCGGGCTGCACGGGAATCTCGACGCGACCGCGGCTCTCCACGTCGGCATCGACACGCGTGCCTTGGAGCACGCATAACACGTACGGCAGCTCGTGTCGGTGGCGATCGCTGCGCTCACCGGGCGCGAGGTTCATCTCCCAGACGCGTACGAGCTCGTTCTCGAACAGCAGCTTGTTCGCGACGTCGCCGAGCGGGCGCGTGTCGGCGGTCATGGCCTAAGCGATCTGCAGGGTGGTGCGTACGAGCAGCGCGAGCAGAATGAACGAGCCGAGCGCGAACACGCCGAAGCGAATCGGGATGATGTTCGCGGTGGCCTGGATGAAGGAGTGCGCGATGCGCGCTGCGACGTAGGCCCATGCGAGGCCGATGTTCAGCGAATCCGCGGCGCCGGCGAATTGGGTCGCGAGCGCGAGCGCGTAGAAGAGCGTCGGCTGCTCGTGGAGGTGGTTGTAATTGTCCGCGACGCGCGCGACCTGCGGCGGCAGCTCGAGCTTTGCGCCGGTGCGCGAGAGCTCCGCCATGTCGATTTTCGCCGCCTGCATCGCGGGGATGCGCGTCGCGTACATCCAGAACCACATCACAAACGTCCAGCCGACGAGCGCCAGCACCGGTGCAATCATTCCGTGCTCGAACATCAGGCCCTCCGCAGTGCGCGCCCAGCAGCCTGCACCACGCCGCGACTCGATTGCAATGACAGTTGTCAGGCGCGAGCTCAGAACTCTTCCGGCGCCTCGCTCCACGCGGGATCGAGCTCGCCCTGCGGTACGGGCTGGAAGGGGGCCTCGAGCTCCGGCTCCGCTGCGGTCGATGCCTCACCCGGTGCCGTAGGAACCGGCGAGCCGGCTGCGCTTGCGCCGTAGTCGACGAAAATCGGGCTCGACCAGGCGCGCTCCTCGACGTCGCCGAGGCGATCGTCGTCGGGCCCCCTCGGCGCCGCGTCGATCCCGATGCACGCACCCTCCGCGTTGCGCTTGCACGCGAGGCCCTTGCCGTTGACGGCGGGCGTCGGCTCTTCGATCGCGCGCACGTAGTAGACGGCGTCGCGTGCGCGCACGGCGAACTCGTCGTCCGCGAACTCGACCTCGCAGCCCGCTTCGCTCGGCGCGCACTCGAAGCTGCGCCACGGATCCTCGATCAAGCCGTCGACGGACTCGCCTGAGACTTGTTGGGGTCGGATGCGCACGACCTCGATTCGAGTGATGCGATGGCGTTCGTCGGTCGGATGAAAGCACTCGCCGCGGCAGAGCTGCGCGATGCGCGCCGGATCGAGACCGCCCGTCGAGTGCTCAGGGCAGCCGGGCTGCTGCTTCGGCGAGCCAATCGCGAGCACGCGGAAGCGCGGCGCGAAACGCAGCTGCGTCTCGCTTCCCATCGGCAGCACGCCGCCGTTTGCGGCGTTCACCAGATCGAACCACAACAGCGTGCGCTGCCCGCTGGTGCCATAGACCTCGCGGCGCTCGAGCGCGTCCCAGATCGCGCCGCGATCGCGCGCTGGTGCGTGGACCGCGACGAGGCCACCCGTGAAGAGGAACGAGCCAATCCGGTCGTCGGGCGGCCCATTGCCCATGGCTGCCAAGCCTGCCGGCTCGACCTCACTCGACTTGTTGGGGCGCGCAGGCAGCTCGCGAGGCGCACTCCATGGCTTGCGCGCAATGCCGTCGCGCTGCCCGTCCGTCATCCAGCGCCGCGAAAAATCCTTGTAGCCGGTGCCGGGCCGCGCGCTGTGCACGTCGCTCGCGGCGATGAAGCCGAAGCGGTAGCGCCACGGCTCGTCAGGGTTCGCGAAGCTCGTGAGCGCGAGCGCGTACTGCGCGCTGAGCTGCGGGCGCAGGTAGAACGCGGGCAGGAAGCAATCACGGCACTGCCCGGCGTCGCCCCAATCGTCGCCCGAGGCGAGCGGCACGATGCGCTCTTCGGCGCGGGGCGGCGCATTCGCGGCTTCGCGGCGCGCTACGGCCGCTCGCGCGGCGCACTCGTCCGCCTCTTCTCCCTGCGCAACGCAGCGCTGCTCGATGATCTCGCCGGCGCGCCAGCAGAGCGGCATGTAATTGGGGCTCGGCGGCGGGCACTCGAGCGCGCCGTCCGCGCTGCGCAGCGCCGGGCGCCACGCGCGGTACTCCTCGCTGTTGCCGTGCCCCGAGTACACCTCGATCAAGCGCTGGAGCTCGGGATCGTGCGCGTCATCGCCGAGCTGCGTGTCCCAGCTCGCGGTGGACGCTGCGGTGAAGCCCCACGCCGTCCCGTGCGGGATCACGAGCGCCGCACTCTCCCAGGCGTGCAACTTCGCGAACAGCTCGCCGGGCGTCGCAGCGCTCTCCATGCACTCGCGCGGGAGATCGCGCGTGGGCACGCCGCCAGGGCAACGCTCCGTCTCCGCTAGCTCGGTGAGCTTGCGCGCGAAGTCGTGGGTGCGCGCATCGAAGAGATCGCGCGCGACCAGTGCCGCGCGGCCAGGCGTCCCGAGTCGCGCGAGCGCGCCGACGCGATTGCTCGCCGCTGAAATCGGGCGCGCAGGAATCGCGTCGTCCGCGAGATCGCGCAGAATCACGTTGCGATGGCCGAAGTGCTGCTCCGGTGTGTCGCCGACCTGCGTCCACTCCCAGCCGAGGTAGCTCACGAGATCCGGGTCGCTCGCGCCCCCCGCGACCGCATTGCACTGCCGAATCGATTCGACGCTCTCTCGCCACAGCTGTGGCGTGATGCTCTCGGCGTGGTCGTTGATCGACCAGAAATCGAGCGCCGAGCAGTAGCGCGCAAAATCGCAAGCGTCGGCCGCTGGGTGCGCGCCCTCGCCGCCTGCGAGCGGGAGACTCATCAGAAAGGCGTCCATCGAGATGGAGGTGTGGACGTGGAGATCTCCGAACAGAATCGACTTCTCGAGTGCTGACGCAGTCGGCGCGAGGCTGCCCGCTGAATCGCCGAACTCCTCTAGCGCGGGCGCGCGCGCCTCGCGCGGAACGGCGTCCGCAGTCAGCGCGAGCTGCGCGACGAGCTTCTCCACCGCTGCGCGCTGCGACGCCAAGCGCGCCGCGACGACCTCCGCCGGCAGCCCCGCGCCCCCGATCTCGCCCGCGCCCTCGCGCGCGCCGAATGCGCCGCGCCCGATCGCGAGCCCGAGGCCCGCAAGCGCTAGCAGAATCGCGCCCGCGAGCAGCAGGCGCGCACGAGTCACGAAGGCGCGCTCTCGAGGAAGCGCAGTGCGATCGCGGCGTGCAGCGCGACGCCGTAGGCCATGCCGTCCTCGTCGATCAGCATGCGGTTCGAGTGACACGGCGCAGGATCGGTCGCACCGGGCGGGCGCAAGCCGAGGAACACCATTGCACCCGGCGTTCGCTGCAGCACGAAAGAAAAATCCTCGGCGCCCATCACGGGCGCCTCGAACTCGATCACGCCGCGCGGCCCGAGCAGGTCGCGCGCGACTTGTTGGGAGAACTGCTCGAACTTCGCGTCGTTCACGGTCACCGGGTAGCCGCGTTGCAGCACCACGTTGGCCTCGACGCCATGCGCCTGCGCGATGCCCTTCGCGACGCGCGCGACCCCCTCGTGCGCTCTCGTGCGCGAACGCTCCGAGAGCGCGCGAATCGTACCTTGCAGCTCCACCGATTCCGGGATCACGTTCGTCGTCGTGCCGCCCGCGATGCGCGTCACCGTAATCACCACCGGATCCGAGACGGGAATCTCACGCGTGACGAACACCTGCAGCGCATTCGTGATCTCGCCCGCGGCGGGAATCGGGTCGCGGCAATCGTGCGGCATCGAGCCGTGGCCACCCTTCCCTTTGATGGTGATGTTGAAAAAGTCAGCCGACGCGAGCAGCGCACCGGAGCGCGTGCCGATCACGCCGCTCGGCATCATCGGTGTGATGTGGATCGCGAACGCCGCGTCGGGCTGAGGCATGCCTTCGTCGAGCATCACCTGGGCGCCAGCGAAGCCTTCTTCGCCGGGCTGAAACATGAAGACGACTTCTCCCGCGAGCGTTTCGCGCTGCGCGGCGAGCAGGCGCGCGGCGCCGACCAGCATCGCCGTGTGCGCATCGTGACCGCAGGCGTGCATCGCGCCGGGGCGCTGCGAGCGGAACGCGAGCTCGTTGTCTTCGGGCATCGGCAGTGCGTCCGTGTCGGCCCGTAACAAGATGCGCCGGCCCGGCTTCGCGCCGCGAAGCGTCGCGACCACGCCGCTCGATTTGGCGTGCTGCACGATCTCGAGTGGGAGCCCTGCAAGCTGCGCGACCAGCTTCGCGCGCGTCTCCGGATTCTCGAGCCCGAGCTCGGGCTCGCGATGAATCGCGCGACGCAGCAGAGTCACCTCGGGCTGCAGCTTCTTCGCGGCTTCGAGGAGAGAAGCGAGATCGCGCATGGCGCCTCCGATGGCTCGCGCATTCTCGCACACCGCTCCATGCTCTCTTGCTGAACCCCGTGTCCCGAAGCAGCCTCCGCCGCTCCATGCTCTCCCTCGCCGACCGCATCGACGCGCTCGCGCGCACGCAGCCCGACGCGCCCGCGTTCCTCGGCGATGCGGGCACGCTCTCGTGGCGCGAATACGCCGAACGCTCGGATCGCTTCGGTGCGCATCTCGCTGCGCTCGGGCTCGCTCCCGGCGAGCGCGTCGCGGTGATGCTGCCCGACGGCCCTGGGGTGCACGTCGCGTTCGTCGGCTGCGAGAAGGCGGGGCTCGTGGTGATGGGAATCGGACCGCGCGCGGGGCGCGAAGAGATCCGTCACCTCGTCGAGAAGTCCGGCGCCGCGGCCCTCGTCTCGCGCGCCGCGCTGCGCGACCTCGACCTGCGTGCGCTGTTCGCCGAGCTGCGCGCGACCGGGTTGCCGCTGCGCGAGCACGTCGTCATCGAGGCGCAGCTCGACGCGAACGATGCTTGTCATGCGGATGCGAGTGCCGTACGCGCGCCGACGCCAGACGCCGCGGAGCTCGCGACGCGAAGGCTGAGCGCTGAGGATTTGTTCCTGCTCAACTCGACCTCGGGCACCACTGGGCTGCCGAAGTGCGTCACGCATCACCAGGCGCGCTGGTTCCACTTCCACGAGCTCGCCGTGGAATCGGGCGAAATGAGCTCACGCGATGTCTTCCTCTCGGCGCTGCCCGCGCCGTTCGGTTTCGGGCTCTGGACGGCGCATTTCACGCCCACCGCGCTCGGCGCGCCGTGCGTGCTGCTCGAGAAGTTCTCCCCCGAGGCCACGCTTGCGGAGATCGAGCGACATCGCGTGACGATCCTCGCGGCCGTCTCGACGCAGTTCATCATGCTGCTGAACTCGCCCGCACTCGAGCGCACGGATCTCTCTTCGCTGCGCGTGCTCTACACCGGCGGCGAGGCGGTCCCGTATGAACGCGCGCTCGAGTGGGAGCAACGCACCGGCTCGCTCGTGCTGCAGTTCTATGGCTCGAACGAGACCGGCGCGCTCTCGCGCACGACGACGCGCGACTCGCAGGAGAAGCGCCTCACGACTGCCGGCCGCCTGATCGACGCGATGCGCGTGCGCCTGTGCGACGAAGCGGGCAACGACGTCACTGCGAGCGGCCAAGGCATCCCCGCCTGCCGTGGAGCGCTCGCCTGCCGCGGCTATTACGACGACGTCGTCGCCAACGCGAAGCTCTACACGCGCGACGGCTGGATGCTCACCGGCGACGTCGGCCGTATCGACGCGGACGGCTACCTCTCGGTGATCGGCCGCACCGCCGACTTCATCATTCGCGGCGGCAAGAACATCTCGGGGCCCGCGGTGGAGGACGCAGTCGCGAGCCATCCCGCCGTCGCGCTCGCGGCGGCCGTGGCGTGGCCAGACCCTGTGTATGGCGAGCGCGTGTGCGTCTACACCGAGCTGCGCCCCGGCGCGTTTCTCACGCTGAGCGCGCTCACGCAGCACCTCGAAGCGCGCGGCACGACGCGCGAGTGGTGGCCCGAGCGGCTCGTGGTGGTAGACGCGCTGCCGCGCGCGTCGGGCGGCAAAGTCGCGAAGGGAGAGCTTCGGGCCGATGCGCGCAGGCGAGCGGCGGAGGATCGCTCCGCCGCCCCTGCGCGCAGCGACTCGCCTGCCTAGCCCTTGCCCTCGTACTTGAACGAGACCTTCACCTTCGCGCGGTAGGCCTTCACCTTCCCGTCCTCGATCACGAGGTCGAGTTGCGCGACTTCCGCGACGCGCAGGTCGCGCAGGCTCTTCGCCGCGAGCTTGATTGCGGCGCCCGCTGCCTTCTCCCAGGAATCCGTGCTGGTTCCAACGAGCTCGATCACTTTGTAGACGCTGTCGGCCATTGGGGGGCCTCCTCTTTGGAGGCCAGCCTACAACGTCACGGCGTGAGCGCTGCGAGCATTCCTTCGAAGGGCGACGCCTTCTCGTAATCGCGGCGCGCGAGGTCCGCGCACGCGGTGGCCGGATCCAGCCGCGGAACCGGCTGCGCATCCCGGAGGTACACGAACGCCGCCGCGCACACGTCGTCTTGCCGCTCGCAGATGCCGAACGACTCGAGGCCGCCCCGCAGCGGGCTGAAGCCGCCACCTGCCGCACGGCCCTCGCGCTCGATGCGCTCGCGCAGGGCGCCTTGCCCGCGCGGGATCGCGACCGCCCCGATCTGCTGCAGCGTCACGCGAAGCTCGCGCTCGAACACGATCGGATCGGGATCGTGCCAGCGGTAGAACGAGACGAACTCGGGCATCGCCGCGCCCGGCGCTTGCAGCACGAGCGGCGCGCCTTGCAGCGGCGTGGTGTGCGCGCCCATGCCCCAGGCGCTGCCGACGTAGTCTTCGAGCCCCGTCCCGCACCAAGTCGGATTG
>JANNKN010000773.1:0-7344 GCA_031396315.1 Deltaproteobacteria bacterium | reverse complement strand
GCCTTCAACCCATCGGCGCGTCCCCTCCTCGCCACTTCCCCCCAAAGGCCCGAAGCGAGCCATCGCCCGCAGCGCCCCGCCCCCGGCCTTCGCGCAGCCCGCCACGACCTCACCTCATGCCGCGCCGCAGGTTAATGTGCGCGCTCCAAAGGGGTCCGCCGCATGCTTGGTTCGCGCACACTTCTCAGGTTCGTCGTGCTCACAGGCTTCGCGCTGTTCGCGCTCACCGCCTCCGCGAAGGACGAAGCGAAGCGCGCCGGCGTCGATCCGGCGCGGCTCGCGCGCATCGACGCGATGGTGCAGGGCTACATCGACGCCAAGCAGATCCCCGGCGCGGTCACGCTCGTCGCGCGGCGCGGCGAGATCGTGCACGTGGGTGTGCAGGGCAACAAAGCGTTCGACGCTGCCGATCCGATGGCGCGCGACACGCTCTTCCGCATCTACTCGATGAGCAAGCCGATCACGAGCGTCGCGACGCTCATGCTCTACGAAGAGGGCAAGCTGCGGCTCACCGATCCCATCTCGAAGTGGATCCCGGAGCTCGCGAAGCCGCGCGTACTGCGCGACGCAAACGGCCCCCTCGACGCGACCGACCCGTCGCCGAGCGAGATCACCGTGCGCGATCTCCTCACGCACTGCTCGGGCCTGGTCTACAGCTTCACCACCCAAGGCACGCTCACGAAGGCCTACGAGCAGGCCGGGGTGATGGGAAGCGAGACGACGCTCTCGTCTGCGGAGTGGGCAGAGCGCCTCGGCAAGCTGCCGCTCGCGCACGCACCGGGCACGAAGTGGAACTACTCGGTCTCGACCGATGTGTTAGGGCTGCTCGTCGAGCGCGTCTCGGGCATGCCGTTCGCGGAGTTCATGCAGACGCGAATCTTCGCGCCGCTCGGAATGAAGGACACTGCCTTCTTCGTGCCCGAGGCGAAGCTCGCGCGCTTCGCCACGAACTATGCAGTGAACGCGCAGGGCGAGCTCGCCGTGTTCGACACGCCCGCAACGAGCACCTACCGCGTCGCGCCCGCGTTCCCGAGCGGTGGCGGCGGGCTCGTCTCGACGATCGACGACTACGCGCGCTTCGCACTCATGCTCGCGGGCGGCGGCAAGCTCGCCGACGTGCGGCTGCTCTCGCGCAAGACGGTCGAGCTGATGGCGAGCGATCACTTGACGCCCAGCGAGTACGAGACGTTCGGGCTGCGCGGCTACCGCGTGTTCACCGGCAACAGCTTCGGCCTCGGCGTGATGGTGCAGACCGAAGCGGCGGCCTATCGCGGCCTCGGCTCGATCGGGAAGAACGGCTGGGGCGGCGCTGCCGGTACGTGGTACTGGGTCGATCCGAAGGAAGACCTCGTGGCGGTGTTGATGATCCAGCGCATGGCTTTCGGCGGCCCGCCGATCGCGATCAGTCGCGATTTCGAGACGGCCGTTTATCAGGCGATCGCGGACTAATGGCCCAGGCGACGAAGCGTGGGGTGCAGCGCGGCCGCGCGAAGGCACGCGTAGCCAGCGGCGAGCGGCCGAGCGAGCCGGTGCGGCTGCTCGTGGCGGACGCTGCAGGTCGCGTCTACGACCACCCGGAGTTGTTACTGGCAGCCGAGCGCGGCGCGGGCCCAGAGAAGATTGCGGCGAGCGAGTGGATCCCGTTGCCGCGCGGCAGCGATTTGTTCGCGCTGCCGGGCCGTGCGCCGATCGGCATCGGCAAGCGGCGCGTGCCGGTGGTCGTCGACGCGTGGCTCGGCGGCGAGGCGCGCGCCGTGGCCGCCTTCATCGCGCCGGCGCACACCGTCACGTACAACGCGGTCTGGGCGACGCGAGCGGGTGCGCCGACGCTTCCGACCTTCGCGTATGCGCCGGTGGGGATCTCCGGCGATCACTACTGGACGCCCGCGTTCCGCTCCGACCCGGACGAGCGCCAAGATCCGTGGCGCTTCGCCCGTTCGCGCGTCGAGGCCGGCGTCGTGCGCAAGCGCGCAGAGCTCCCGCGCAATCGCGTCGCGCGCCAGCTCGAAAAGTGCGCGCTCGAGTACGGCTGCCGGGCCGCGCAGAATTTTTTTCTCGGGCGCGACGAGGGCCCGTTGCCGTCGTCGAGCGCGTGTAACGCGCAGTGCATCGGCTGCATCTCGCTCCAGCCCGACGGCCAGTTCCGCGCGAGCCATGACCGGCTCGCACTTCCACCGACGCCGAAGGAGATTGCCGACGTCGCGCTCTCGCATTTCGCGCGGGTTCCGAGCGGCATCGTGAGCTTCGGACAAGGCTGCGAGGGCGAGCCGCTGCTGTTCGGAAAATCGCTGGTCGCAGCGGTTGCGCGCATTCGCGCGCAGCACGCGCGCGGCACCGTGAACCTGAACAGCAACGCGAGCAAGCCGGACGTCGTGCGCGAGCTGGTCGCGGCCGGGCTCGACGCGATTCGCGCGAGCATGAACTCGCCGCGCCCCGCGGTCTACGCCGCCTACTACCAGCCGCGCGGCTACGACGTGCGCGACGTGATCGAGAGCCTCGGCGTCGTCACCGCTGCGGGCGGCCACGCCTCGATCAACCTTCTGTGCTTCCCAGGTGTTACGGACACCGAGCCCGAGCTCGCCGCGCTGAGCGACCTGATCGCACGCACGGGGTTGCACATGATCCAGCTGCGCAACCTCAACATCGACCCCGAGCTGTATCGCGCCACGCTGCCGCACGGCGTCGTCCAGCCGGGCCGCGGCATGCGCTGGCTGCGCGATCGCCTCACGAAGAGCTTTCCGCAGCTGAAGTTCGGCTACTTCAACCCGCGCGTCGGACCGCGCGCGAGTGTTCCCGCGGAGGCTCAGCTCACGGCCTGATCGATCCCGTTCAGTCCTCGCCTAGGGCGTAAGCCCCGACATCATCGCGACGCGCTGATCCGCGCTCAACGCACGCAGGTCGGATGCGGGCGAGCGATCCCCGGGGCGAATCACGCGTGCTGACAGGTTGCTGCGCTCAGGCACCGGGGGAAAGTACCCGCGTGAGTAGTGCGGCGCGAGGACTGATGAACTCTCAGCTGCGCGCGAACAGCGCGCGTAGCGCGACGCGCTCGCCGGCCGTGCCGTGTTCGCGCTGCAGCTCCGCGAGCTGCGCTTCCGTTTCGCCGAGCGTCCAGCACGCGCTCTCGGGCAGCTCCTCGAGCGGCTCACCCGCCTCGTTGAGGGGACAGATGTCGCGCAGTTCGGCTTCGCGCTCGTCGTCGATCCAGCGCAGCGGCAGCCCCTGCGTGCGGCAGACGTAGGGGCGCGCGGCGTAAATTCGGCACGCACCTTCGCTGTCGAGGAACGCGCACGCGCCCGCCGGATGCGGTGCACCGCTCGCGAGCAGCTCTGCGTGCTCGGCGCGAATGCGCGCGGCCTCGACCGCGAACACGCGGATGCCGTCGACGCAGCAGCCACTACAGCCGCGCTTGCACTGGAGGCGCGCGCCGTGGAGCGCCGCGACGCGGGCCGCGCGCGCGTCCACTTCGGCGTGCAGGCGAGCGAGCGCGCTCAGCGACGTCACGCGCCGCAACTCATGCGGGTCGCAGCGTGTTCAGCTCCACCGTGTTGTCGCGCATGATCAGGCGCTGCGTCGCAGCGTCGAAGTGCTTCACGTCGCTCAGGTAGTCGAGCGGTGCCGGCATGCCTTCGATGTGCGGCCAGTCGGAGCCGAAGATCACGCGGTTGGCGCCCATCAGGGAGACGACCTCGTTCACGTCGTCCTCCCAGAACGGATTGATCCAGACGTTGCGCTTGAAGGACTCGATCGGATCCAGCTTGAAGTAGCCAGGCATGCGCGCCTTCGTCTGGCGCAGCTTGCGGAACAGGTCGACCAAGTATTCGCTGCCGTTCTCGACCGAGGCGACGCGCACGCCGGGGAAGCGTTCGAACAGCTTCTCGTAGGCGAGTGTGATCAGGAAATCGTAGGCCGCGCGCTCGATGTTGAACGACTTGACCGTGGGCTTCCAGCCGCCCTGCATGTCGGCACTGAAGCCGTCGCGCGAGTAGCCGTTCGTGGTGTAGCCGGAGTCGCCTGCGTGCACGACGACCGTAATGCCTGCTTCCTGGACGCGCGCCCAGAACGGATCGAAGCGCGGGTCGCTCGCGGTGAAGGGGCCGTCGCTCGTCCACACCGCCGAGGGGCGCATCACGACGATGCGCGCGCCGCGCCCGATCGCCCACTCGAGCTCGCTGCACGCCCACGGTAGATCGGCGAGCGAGATGTAGGGCGCCGCGAAAATTCGATTCTTGTAGGCGACGCCCCAGTCCTCTTCGAGCCAGCGATTGAAGCCCGTGAACAGCGTCTTCACCGCGCCGAGGTCGTGCTTCAGCAGCTCCTCGTAGAGCACGCCGAGCGTCGGGAACAGCCACATCGCCTCGAGGCCCTGCTCGTCGAGCTTCTTGATGCGCGCGTCGTGATCCATGTAATAAGCCGGCAGCGGCTCCCGCTCGCGCATCATCTCGAGCGGGTTGCGCTGATTCGGATTGCCACGGAAGTACTCGTACAGCGCACCCGGCTTCGCGATCGGATCCCAGGTCGGATTCTTCACCGCGTGGCACAGCTTCCCGCCGACGACGTGATGCTGGCGCCCTTCGATCGTCGCCCACTGCACACAGCGCCCCTGCATCTGCTTCGGCACGTGCCGCGTGAACGCGTCGAGCGCCTCGTAGTAATGATTGTCCGCGTCGAACGCGGCGTAGCCGAGGGGCGAGGTCGTCATGCGGGATCTCCTGCTGAGAAGTGCGAGGTAGCACCGGACGCATTGTCCGACCATGGCGGGTACTGGGGTCGATGGCGCTGCCAGCGTCAGCTCACCAGGGAATCGGCCCGTCGTCGTTCCAGTAGCCGCCGGTGGGGCCGTCGGCCGGGAGCGTCGCGAGGCGAACCGGAGTCGCCGCACCCTCTTCGACCGAGCGGACTCCCTGGTTCTGGTTCAGGTCCGTCGCCACGTAGCCCGGATCGGCAGCGTTCACCTTGATCGGCGTCTCACGCAGCTCATAGGCGAACTGGACGGTGATCGCATTCACCGCGGTCTTCGAGGTGTTGTACGCGAGGAGCTTCACCGCAGCGAACGGCCAGCTCGGATCGCTGTTTTGGGCGAGCGAGCCGAGGCCCGACGACATGTTCACGATGCGGCCTGCCGGCGACTTCCGAATCAAAGGAAGGAGTGCGCGGATCATGCGCACGACGCCAAACACGTTGGTCTCGTAAGTGCGCCGAAACACCTCGATCGAGACCTGACTCGGCGGGCCATCATCGATCGCGATGCCGGCATTGTTCACCAAGATGTCCAGGCGCCCAGCTTCCTTCTCGATCTGCGCAGCGGCCGCAGCGACGCTCCCGTCGTCGTCCACGTCGAGACGCAACGCCCGCGCGTCGATGCCCTCGGCGCGAAGCTTCTCCGCCGCAGCGCGTCCACGCTCCTCGTCGCGAGCCCCGACGAAGACGACGATTCCCTCGCGCCCGAGCTGGCGCGCAATCTCGAGCCCGATCCCCTTGTTGGCACCCGTAACGACTGCGACGCGACCCGACATGTGGACTCCTCGGCGCGGCCCATCGCGCCGCGTCGTGCCAAGCTAGCTCGCGTGCCCCGAACGAGAGCGCCTCGAAGGCGCTCTCGGTGCTCCTACTCGTCGTCCGTTGCGCGCAGCTTCGCCAGCACGTTCAGGTCCTCGAGTGTGGTCGTATCCCCCACCGTCTCCTTGCCCGACGCGATGTCGCGCAGCAGCCGGCGCATGATCTTACCGGAGCGCGTCTTCGGCAGCGCGTCGGTGAAGCGGATGTCCTTCGGCTTCGCGAGCGCGCCGATCTGCTTCGCGACCATCTCGCGCACCGATTCCGCGAGCGCTGCGCCCGAGACGATGCCGCCGCGCGGCGTCACGAATGCCACGATCGCGGTGCCCGTGATCTCGTCCGGGCGCCCGACCACCGCGGCTTCCGCCACGTCCGGGTGCGCGACGATCGCGCTCTCGACTTCCATGGTGCCGATGCGATGGCCCGAGACGTTCATCACGTCGTCGATGCGACCCATGATCCAGAAGTAGCCGTCCTTGTCGCGGTGCGAGCCATCGCCGGGGAAGTAAACGTTCTTCCATTTACCCCAATAAGTCTGTTCGTAGCGCTCGTTGTCGCCCCAGATGCCGCGCAGCATGCCGGGCCACGGCTTCGTCACGGCCAGGAAGCCGCCGTTCGGCGCCGCGACTTGCTTGCCCGCTTCATCGAGGATCGCGGTGTGGATGCCGGGGAACGGCAGCGTGCCCGAGCCCGGCTTGGTCGGAACCGTCGCGGGCAGCGGCGTGATCATGATTCCGCCGGTCTCCGTCTGCCACCACGTGTCGACGATCGGACAGCGCTTCTTGCCGATCACCTCGTGGTACCAGATCCACGCCTCGGGGTTGATCGGCTCGCCGACCGAGCCTAACAATCGAAGCGACGAGAGATCGTGCTTGTTCGGGTGCTCGTCGCCGAGCCGAATGAAGGTGCGGATCGCGGTCGGCGCGGTGTAGAGGATCGAGATCCTCCAGCGCTCGATGATGTCCCACCAACGATCCGGGCCCGGATGCGCGGGCACGCCTTCGTACATGAAGGTGGTCGCGCCGTTCGAGAGCGGGCCATACACGACGTAGCTGTGGCCGGTGATCCAGCCGATGTCGGCCGTGCACCAGTAGATGTCGCTGTCCTTGAGGTCGAAGACGGCTTTGGCGGTAGTCGTTACGTGCGTCAGGTAGCCGCCGGTCGTGTGCAGGATTCCCTTGGGCTTGCCGGTGGTTCCGCTCGTGTAGAGGATGAAGAGCGGGTGCTCGGCGTCGAGTTTCGCCGGCGGGCAGACCGCCGAAGCGGCCTTCATCAGCTCGTGCCACCACTGATCGCGGCCCGCGTGCATCGCGCACTCGGCGCCCGTCCTTTTCACGACGACGACGTGCTCGACGTTCGTGCCGGCGCAGCTCGCGTCCACGGCGGGCTTCAGCGCGAACGGCGCGCCACGGCGAAAGCCGCCGTCGGCAGTGACGACGACTCTCGCGCCGACGTCGTTGATGCGATCGCGCAGCGCCTCGGCGGAGAACCCGCCGAACACGATCGAGTGCGGGGCGCCGATGCGCGTACACGCGAGCATCGCGATCGCGAGCTCGGGAATCAGCGGCATGTAGATCGCGACGCGGTCGCCCTTCGCGACGCCGAGCGACTTCAGCACGTTCGCGAACTTGCAGACTTCGCGGTGAAGCTCGCCGTAGGTGATGGTGCGCGTGTCGCCGGGCTCGCCTTCCCACAGGATTGCGGCCTTGTTACGACGCCAGGCGTTCGGGCCCTCGATGTGCCGATCGAGGCAGTTGTAGGAGACGTTTGTCTTCGCGCCGACGAACC
>JANNKN010000755.1:0-5532 GCA_031396315.1 Deltaproteobacteria bacterium | reverse complement strand
GTCGCGCCCTTGCCTTCCTTGCTGCGCTGCTCGGGCATGAGGTCGATCACCGGGTGCGGAGAATCGGGATCGACCTCGGCGCTGTTCGCGCGCTCGAGCCCGGCGACGTTGCGCGCGAACTCGATCACGAACATCTGCATCCCGTAACAAATCCCGAAGTACGGGACGCGATGCTCCCGCGCGTAGCGCACCGCCGCGATCTTGCCCTCGACGCCGCGCGAGCCGAAGCCGTGCGGCACGAGGATGCCGTGCATGCCCGCGAGCACGTCGGTGTTGTCGAGCTTCTCCGAATCGAAGTACTCGATCGCCACCTTCGTGTGGTGCGCGATGCCGCCGTGATGGAGGGCTTCATTCAGGCTCTTGTACGAGTCTGCGAGGTCGACGTATTTGCCGACCATCGCCACGCGCACCGTGCGCTCGGGGTTCCTTACCGCGTGCACCACGCGCTCCCACGCCTCGAGCCGCGGCTCGCCGGTCCAGATGCCGAGCACGCGCGTCAGCTTGTCGTCGAGGCCCTCGTCGTGAAAGGCGAGCGGCACCTCGTAGAGGTGCTGCACGTCCTTCGCCGTGATCACTGCGTCTTCGTCGACGTTGCAGAACAGCGCGATCTTGGCCTTCACCGAGCGAGGCAAGAAGCGATCGGTGCGGCAGAGCAGCACGTCGGGCGAGATGCCGAGCGCCTGCAGCTCCTTCACCGAGTGCTGAAGCGGCTTCGTCTTCAGCTCACCGACGGTGGCGACATAAGGCACCAGCGCGAGGTGCACATAACAAACGTTGTCGCGGCCAGCGTCGGCGCGGAACTGGCGTACGGCCTCGAGGAACGGCAGCGCCTCGATGTCTCCGACGGTGCCGCCCACTTCGACGATCAGCAGATCCGGATCCTCGGCCGCCTTGTGGATGCGCGCCTTGATCTCGTCGGTGACGTGCGGGATCACCTGCACCGTGCCGCCGAGGTAGTCGCCGCGGCGCTCCTTCGCGATCACGGTGTAATAAACGCGGCCCGCGGTGACGTTGTTGGCCTGGCTCGTCACCGTCTTCGTGAAGCGCTCGTAATGACCGAGGTCGAGATCGGTCTCCGCGCCGTCTTCGGTGACGTAGACCTCGCCGTGCTGCACCGGGTTCATCGTGCCGGGGTCGACGTTGAGATACGGGTCGAGCTTGAGGAAACCGACGCGCAGACCGCGCGCCTCGAGCAGCGCGCCGATCGCAGCGGCGGAGAGGCCTTTGCCGAGGCCGCTGAGCACGCCCCCGGTCACAAAGATGAACTTCTTCGGACGCGCGTTCATCGTCTCTCCCCCGTTTGGTCGATCATCGCACCGCCGCCGACTGAGCGCCGGTCAGCGCATCACGAATTCGCAGCTCGTGGATCGGCACGAACGGCGCGGGCAGCGCGTTCGCGTCGAAGTAGCCGGTTGCGAGCGTCTCGTGCGGCGTGGTTGCCTCGCCGCTGCCGATCGCGCGCGCTTCGAAACACAAGTTGATCGCGTGCACGCGCTGACCGCCACCGTAATCGATCACCTGGCGCGTCGGATCGGAGTAGACGCCGACGAGCTTGCCGACTTCGATGCGCACACCCGTCTCCTCGAGCACCTCGCGCGCAGCTGCGGTCGCGACGCTCTCGCCGAGCTCGACGTAGCCGCCGGGGAGGCCCCAGTGGCCGTTGTCGGAGCGCTGCATCAGCAGCAGCTCTCCGCCGTGCCGATCACGCCACACGACGGCCGACACCGAGAGGCGGATCCGCGTGGGGTCGCTGGCGAAGTACGAACTCACGCCAGGACCCCCTTCACCTGCGCGCGCGAACACACGCGCCGCGTTGTGAGGGGATTCCTCGATGCCTCACCCCGAAGCTCGCGCCATTTAACGCGCGCCACGGCGCGCGTCAACGAACCGCGACTTGGGGTGTGCGGAAATGCGAAACGCGAGGCCGAGGGGCCTCGCGGTTCGCTTAGAAGGCAGCGACAAGCGCATCGAGAACTGGAAGCGAGCGCGGGCGCCGCGCTGGCCGTACTTCTTGCGCTCGACTTCGCGCGAGTCGCGCGTCAACAGGCCTGCGCGCTTCAGCGGCGGGCGCTGCGAAGGATCGAGTGCCTCGAGCCCGCGCGCGATGCCGTGGCGCAGTGCGCCGGCTTGGCCCGCGACGCCGCCGCCGACCAGGTTCGCGTGTACGTCGTAACGCCCCACAGCGCCGACCGCGTCGAACGGCTGATTGATCAGCGTGCGCAGCGTCTCGCGCGGGAAGTACTCCTCGAGCGTGCGGCCGTTGATGATGTACTGGCCCGTGCCCAACGCGAGGCGCACGCGCGCAATCGAGGTCTTGCGCCGGCCGGTCGTGCGCGCCGTCGTGCGAATTTCGGGGAGTCGCGGATCAGGCAAGCGAGAGCACCTCCGGCCGCTGCGCATCGTGAGGATGCGACGGGCCTGCGTAGACCTTGAGCTTGTCGAGCATCTTCCGCCCGAGATGGTTCTTCGGAAGCATGCCGCGCACCGCCTCGGAAACGACGCGATCGGCGTGCGGACCCGACAGCAGCTTGTGCGCGTTCGTTTCCTTCACGCCGCCGCGGTAGCCGGTGTGGTGGCGGTAGAGCTTGTCTTGGCGCTTGTTGCCCGTGAGCTTCACCTTCTCGGCGTTGACCACGATCACGAAGTCGCCCGTGTCGACGTGCGGCGTGAAGATCGCCTTGTGCTTGCCGCGCAGGATCGACGCGACGCGCGTAGCGAGGCGCCCGAGCACCTGCCCCTCGGCATCGACGACGAGCCAGCGGCGCTCGACATCTTCGGCGCGCGCGCTCTTGGTGGCGCGATGCGCTGAGGCTCCCATGGGTCGGATCTCCCGAGTCGCGCGGCCTCGCCGGAACGAAACCGCTTGCTGAAACAACGGGCGCGGACAAGCCACGAGGCATGCCCGCGCGAGCGGGACTGGATAGCCAAGGCCCTACGGAGCGTCAACGAAAATCCCGGCTGGCTGCGCAGACTTACCGGCCACTTCCGCGTCGTCTGGGTAGCGGACCCACTCGAGTACGAGCCCGCACGCCGGCGCGGTGCGCCCAGCGACCGCCCGATCGCGAGCCTCGAGCACCTCGTCGAGCCAGCCGGGGGCGCGCCGCCCGGCACCGACCTCGACCAAGCTGCCGACCAGATTTCGGACCATGTGCCGGAGGAAGCCGTCGCCCTCGAAGGCCAGCTGGATCTCACCACCCGCCTCGCCTGTGACATCAATTCGGTGAAGCGTGCGCAGGTTCGTCTTCACGGCCGAGCCCGCACCCCGAAAGCTCGCGAAGTCGTGGCTGCCGAGCAGCCGCTCCGCGCCGGCCCGGAGCAGCGCCGGCTCGAGCGGCTCGCGCACCTGCCAGGCCCGGGGGGCGCGCAGCGGCGAGGGCAGCACGCCGTTCCAGAGCGCATAGCGGTAGCGCTTCGCGAGCGCGTCCCGGCGCGCGTCGAACGCGTCGTGACGCAGGTCGGCAGCGAGCACCGCGATGTCGAGCGGCAGCTTCGCGTTGAGCGCGCGGCGCAGCGTCTCGCCATCGAGGCGCGTCTCGAAAGCGGCCGACGCCACCTGCCCCTCCGCGTGCACGCCCGCGTCTGTGCGCCCCGCGCCCATCAGCCGCACGGGTCCGCTCGCGATCTCGCGCAGCGCGCGCAGCAGCTCGCCCTGCACCGTGCGTTCGCGTTCGAGCTGGTCCTGCCAGCCCGCGAACTCGCGTCCGTCGTACTCGAGCGTGAGCTTGAAGGTGGGCATCGAAGGGCGCGTCCCGGAGTCTCAGCTCGCCGCAAGCGAAGCGCGCAGCGAGCCAAAGGCGAGCGAAGTCAAACCGGAGTCCGAAGTCAACGGGGGAGCGCGCGGAGCTCCGCGAGCCGCAGCGCGGCCGTCACCGTGACGCGTACCGGGTCGAGCGCGAGCCAGAGCATCACGCCGTTCACGCGCGTCGGATCGAGGCGAACGCGGCCGACGAGCACTTCGGCCTCGCCCGCGGCGTCGCGCAGCGAGGGGCCTGCGGGCGTGCCGAAGACGCGGGTGCCGGGCGCCTCATCGAGCAGCTTCTCGATGGCTTCCGGCGCAATCCGTTGCTCGAGCTCGAGCGCCACCTGAATGCCGAGGCCCGAGAACGTGGGCACGCGCAGCGCGGCGACCGCCGCGCGCACACCGGGCACGAGCCGTGCGAAGTCACGCTGCGTCGCCGCCTCGCTGGCGGTGAGATCGCCGACGCCGATCGGTCCGGTCGACGGCAACGTGTCGAACGCGACGCCGTGCGTGAACGGGCTCTCCTCCGGCGGATCCTGTTGCGCGAACAGCGCGACCGTCTCTGCCTGGAGCGCGTCGATGCCCGCCCGGCCGGCGGAGGAGGCGCTCTCGCACACCGTCGCGACGACACGCTGCACCGCCGAAGCGCCGCGCAGTGCCGAGACGACGCGGGCGAGCGCGAGCGCTGCGGGCGAAGGCACCGCGAGCACCGGCGACGCGAGCGCCGCGGCGCTCGGCGCGCGCTCGGGATCGAGCAGCGGGATCTCTTCACGCGCGGCGCCGGCGCCCGACAGGTCGATGCACGCGACGCGCGCGACCAGGGCTGCGCGTAGCCACTCGGGGGCGGCAGCGGGAGGCGTGCACAGGAACACGAGATCGAGCCCCGCGAGCGTGTGCTCCGTAACAATCGGCAGCTCGTGGCCGAGCCATTCGATGGCTCCGCCGAAAGAGCTCTCCGACGCGATCGGCACGAGCTCCTGCAGGGGAAAGCGCCGCTCCTCGAGCTGCTCGATCAGCTCGCGGCCGAGCGTGCCCGTCGCACCGATGATTGCGATCCGCAGCAGCTGCGCGGTCACGAGAGCTTCGCGAGCACGCGCTCACCCATCGCACGGCAGCCGAGCGTCGGCCGTTCTTCGCCGGGTAGGCACAGATCCGCCGTGCGGTGGCCCTCGTTCAGCACGGCGGTGACGGCATCGCGGATCGCCTGTGCCGCCTGCAGATACCCGAGGCTGTGCTCGAGCAACATCGCGGCGCTGAGGATCGCGGCCAACGGGTTCGCGACGTCCAAGCCCGCGATGTCGGGCGCACTGCCGTGCACCGGCTCGTAAAGCCCGATGCCGCCGGCGCCGAGGCTCGCGGAGGGCAACATGCCGAGCGAGCCCGTAATCATCGCGGCCTCGTCGGAGAGGATGTCGCCGAACAGGTTCTCGGTGACGATCACGTCGAAGCGCGCGGGATCGCGCACCAGCAGCATCGCGCACGAATCGACCAGTTGGTGCGCGAGCGTCACGTCGGGGAACTCGGGCGCGATCTCGTCCACCACCTGCACCCAGAGCTGCGACGTCTCGAGCACGTTCGCCTTGTGGACGTGCGTGACGTGCTTGCGACGCCCTTGCGCCGCCTGGAACGCGACGCGCGTGATGCGCGCGATTTCGCTCTCGTCGTAGACCATCGTGTTGCGCGCTTCGCGCAAACCATTCACGACGGAAACGCCACGCGGTTCGCCGAAATAGAGCCCGCCGGTGAGTTCCCGCACGACGAGCATGTCGATGCCGTCCACCACTTCGGGCCGC
>JANNKN010000229.1:0-18600 GCA_031396315.1 Deltaproteobacteria bacterium | reverse complement strand
GGCGCTTTCCCACGCTCTGGGATCTCGTCGGCTTCAACGGCACAGGCGCCTCGCACCTCAACTGGAAGCCGTTCAGCGAGAACCTCGGGGAGCGCGCCGCACGGCTCGTCTACGAACACAAGATGCCGCCCGCGATCCTGGTTTTCCCTGATTGCTTCACTGCACTCGGCGGGAATCAGTACGTGAACTCGTCCGCGATCGGCGCATACGCCGACTACTTGACGAAGGAGCTCGTGCCGTTCGTCGATCGCGAATTTCGCACGCTCGCTTCGCGCGATCACCGCGGCTGCTTCGGCAAATCCTCCGGCGGCTACGGCGCGATCGTGCATGGCATGAAGTACCCCGGCAGCTGGGGCGCGGTCGCCGATCACTCGGGCGATGCGTACTTCGATTTCGTCTACCGCAGCGATTGGCCCAACACCTTGAACGAGCTCGCGAAGCATCGCGCCGCCAGGCAGAAGCCCGGCGCGTACGACGCGGCGAAGCGCGCCGGCGCGCCAGGCCTTGCGCGGGGCCACGACGACGGGCGCGTGAAGCGCTTCCTCGCCGCAGTCTGGAAGAAGCCGAAGCTCTCCCACGCCGAGTCGCTGGCGATGATGAACCTGTGCATGGCCGCGACGTACGACCCGAGCCCCCGCGCGCCGCTCGGCTTCCGGCTGCCGTTCAACCTCGAGAGCGGCGAGCTGATCCCCGAGAATTGGGCGAAGTGGCTCGCGCACGATCCCATTCACATGGCGCCGAAGCACGCCAAGGCACTGCGCTCGCTGCGCGGCATCTACATCGACTGCGGCTGGCGCGACCAGTACCACATCCATTATGGGTCGCGCATTCTCTCTAGCCGGCTCGCCGGGCTGCGCATCCCGCACCGCTACGAGGAGTTCGCCGACGATCACTCGGACATCGACTACCGCATGGACGTGAGCCTGCCGTTTCTCGCGAGAGCGCTGAGCGCTTAGGGCGTTCCGATCCGAGAGATTTCTCTCCCAGACATCCGCGCCATCCTGTTAGGATCGCCCGATCCAGGGAGGAATTCTCATGAGCGAGAACGTCTACGCACCGCCGCAATCGGAGCTCGGACCTGGAATCGAGCAGCCCATCGGCACGGGCGACTTCGATTTCGGGCGCTGTCTCTCCGAGGCCTGGGCGCGAACTTGGTCGAACTTCCCACTCTGGTTCGTCGCGGGCATCGTGGGGGTATTCGCGATGGCCGGCGCGGCCGCCACGATCATCGGGATTCTGCTCCTGATCCCTGTGCTCTACTGGGGAGGGTTCGTGTTTTTTCTGCGGATGCACGACGGCGGCGCCAAACTCGGAGACCTCTTCTCAGGCTTCTCGCAATACGGACGCGTGCTCGCAGGCATGCTCGGCTACTTCCTCGTGAGCCTGCTCCTGAGCATGCCGGGAGGGCTCGTGGCTCAGATCGGTGCGCGCTCCAGCCCGCCGGACATGGCGTGGAGTGCGCTCGGCAACCTGCTCGGGCTGGGAGTCGCGCTGTTCGTGACTTCGCGGCTCAGTTTCGCGCCCTTCCTGATGATCGACCGCGGTTTGGGGCTCGGCGAGGCGCTCTCGCTGGCTTGGTCGCAAACGTCTTCCGTGTCGTGGAAGATCGCGGGCCTGATGGTGTTGACGTTTGCGGTGATCATCGCCGGATTCATCGCACTGATCGTCGGCATGATCCCGGCTTCGGTGATGGCCTACCTGCTTTGGGCCTCCGCCTATCGCCAAATCTTCGGGGGCGCGCCGCAAGCCGCTGCGTGACCCTCCGGGCGAGATGATCGACACGCTCCACAACGTCGAGGTGCCGGAAGGCGTCGATCTCTCGCTGCGGCTCGCAGGCCCGATTCCGCGTGCGATCGCCTTGGCTGCCGACGTCGCGATTCGCGTTGCCCTCTACGGAGTCAGCGCGATTCCGCTGCGGATGCTGCTCGGAAACGTGGGCGCCGGGGTTTGGTTCATGCTGCTGTTCCTCGGCGAAGTGATTTATCCCGTCGCGTTCGAGCTGCTCGGTGACGGCCAGACGCTCGGCAAACGCATGGTCGGGATCCGCGTCGTCCACGAGGACGGCACGCGCATCCGCTGGCAGGCGTCGCTGCTGCGCAACTTGTTAGTGATGGCGGACGCGCTGCCGGGCACGTACCTGTTCGCGCTCGCGTCGATGCTCGCGTCCCCGCGCTTCCAGCGCCTCGGCGACCACGCGGCGGGCACGCTCGTGGTACACGTCGAGGCGAAGGCCGAGAGCGCTCCGACGGCCGCGGCGAGCGCCCCGCCGGCGCCGCCCGCGCTTCCGCTCACGCAGGACGAGCAAGCTGCTGTGCTCGCGTTCGGCGCGCGCAGTGCGGCGTTCTCGCCGGCGCGGCGCGAAGAGCTCGCGCGCATCGCGACGCCGCTGCTCGTGCCCGGCGCTTCCGCGGCAGCGCAGCTCGAGGCGGTCGCCGCCTATCTGCGTGGCAGCGAGCACGCGCGATGAGGCAGGAGGCATTCGAGCGCGCGGGCAGCGAGCGTTGGCGGAGCTTCGAGGGCGCGCTCGACGCTCTCGACGCGAAGCGCCGCGTACCGGGCTTCCCGCGGCAATACCGCCTCGTGTGTCAGGATCTCGTGCTCGCCCGCGATCGGCAGTTCGACGCGCCCCTGGTTGCGCGGCTGAACGCACTCGCGCTGCGCGGGCATCAGCACCTGTACGGCGCGCGCACCGCGAGCAGCGGCTTCATCGAGCTGTTCTTGCGTCGCTTCCCGCGCGCGGTGCGCCGCGAATGGCGGCTCGTCGCCCTGATGTGCCTGATTTTCTACGGCGCGGGCGGGCTGGTCTTCGAGCGCGTCGTGCGCGACCCGGATTTCGTTTACTCGCTCGTGGGCCGAGGCGAGCTCGCCAACATGGAAGCGAGCTACGACCCGAGCGCGGAGCATCAAGCCGAGGCGCGCGAGGCGAGCGACGGCGTGCTGATGTTCTTTTATTATGTCGGCAACAACGTCTCGATTGCGTTTCGCACGTTCGCGGGCGGCATCCTGTTCGGCATCGGCAGCCTGTTTTTCATTCTCTACAACGGGCTCACGATGGGCGCGGTCGCGGGCCACATCGTGAACGTGGGCTACGGCGAGACGTTTTGGCCGTTCGTGATCGGTCACGGCTCCTTCGAGCTCAGCGCGATCGTGCTCGCCGGGGTCGCCGGCTTGCGCATGGGCCTCGCGCTGGTCGTGGCGGGGAAGCGCACCCGCGCTCACGCGCTGCGCGACGCGACGCAGCGCAGCGTGCCGATTCTCTACGGCATGACCGGGATGCTGCTGTTCGCCGCGGTGATCGAGGGCCTCTGGTCCGGCCAGCCCGCGATCCCCGCGCTCGTGCGTTATTGGGTCGGCGCCGCGCTGTGGGGGATCGTGATCGCGTGGCTCGCGCTCGGCGGCCGGCACTGGCGGCGCGCATGAGCGCTGCGACGGGAGCGCGCGTCGCGCTGCGCATCCGCAGCGGGCTCGAGGCAGCTGACCTCGGCTTCGCGATGGCGCGCGCGTGGTGGCGGCCGCTCGTCACGACCTGGCTCGCGTTCGTGCTGCCTGCGGGTTGCATTCTCGTTTGGCTGCTGCGCGATTCGCCGGCAGGCTCGATCGCGCTGCTCTGGTGGCTGCGCCCCGCGTTCGCGCGGGTTCCCCTGCACGTGCTCTCGCTGGAGTTGTTTGGCGAGCGCGCGAGCCTCGCCAACACTGCGCGCGCGCTGCCGAGTCTGCTGCGCTCGGGGCTCTTCACGTCGCTCGTCACGCGACGGCTCTCGCTCGCGCGCACCTTCCTCCAGCCGGTGCTCCAGCTCGAAGGTCTGCGCGGGCCCGCACGCACTGCCCGCGCGGCCGTACTCGCGCGCCGAGAGTCGGGTGCCGCGGCCGCTGCCGCACTCGTGATCGCACACCTGAACGGTGCATTGATCATGGGCTTGCTCTTGTTCGTTCGGTTGGTGACGCCGAGCGAGATCGAGTGGGACGTGATGACCATCGTCACGGGCGAGGATGCCGTGCCCGGCGTGCTGCCCGCGCTCTACCTCGTGGGCATCAGCGTGTTCGAGCCGCTGCTCGTTGCAACCGGCTTCGCGCTCTACGTGAATCGTCGCGTCTACCTCGAAGGCTGGGAGATCGAGCTCGCGTTCCGCCGCCTCGCCGCGCGCGTCGATGCGCACACGCGCACGCGGCGCTTCGCGTCCGCAGCGGCGGTGCTCCTCGCGCTCTGGCTCGTGGTGCCGCCGGTGCACGCGAGCGAGTGCGTAGCGAGCGACGTCGAATCCTCGGATGCGTGCGCGGCCGAGGTGCTGCGCGACGCGGACTTCGGCACGCACGCGAAGGAGATGCGCTGGATTCCGCGGACGTTCGACTCGGACGCGGCCGAAGACGCCGATCTCTCCTGGCTCAGTGGGCTCGCTGAATTCATCGCGCGCTCCGCACAGGTGGTGCTCTACGCCGCGCTCGCGGTGGGCGTCGCGGCGTTGTTATTTTCGCTCTGGGGTGCGCGCCCCGACGGCCGGCGGGGCGCGGGCCGCACGCCGCTGCCTCGCACGTTCCTCGGGCTCGACCTCGATCCCGCTTCGCTCCCAGCCGATGTGGTGGCCGCTGCGCGCGAGCTGTGGCGTCTCGGCGACCGGATCGGCGCGCTCAGCCTGTTGTATCGCGGCGCGCTGGTGAAGCTCGGTGCTCGCGGCGCGCTCGAGATTCCAGAGAGCGCGACGGAGTTCGAGTGCGTGCGCGCGGTGCGTCGCACGCAGGCCGAAGCGGTTGCGAGCGCATTCGGTTCGCTCACGGGCTCGTGGATCCGCACGCGTTACGCGCACGAGCCGCCGAGCGATGCGGAGTTCGACGGGCTGTGCGCGAGCTTCGGCGCGCTGGACGGCCCGGCATGACGCGCGATCTTGCGAAGCGCATCGCAATCGCCGCGTTCGTCATCGCGCTGTGTGCGGGCGGCTTCTTCGCTTGCTACGAGAAACGCGAGGTCGATGCGTGGACTGGCGCGTCGGCCGAGGCGCGCCGCAATCGCTACCTCGCGCTCGGCCGCCTGCTGGAGCGTATGGGCCACCAGGTCGCCCTGCTCGACGATTTCTCACGGCTCGCGGCGCTGCCAGAGCCGCCTGCCACCCTCATCCTGCCGCTGAACCGCACCACCTTCGGCGAAAAACGCAGCGCGGCGCTGCTCACCTGGGTCGCGCGCGGCGGCCATCTCGTCGTCGTGACGTACACCGTCTGGGGCCCGCGCGAGAACGAAGAGGGCGAGCCAGTCCCCGGCGCGGAAGACGTCATCCTCGACGGCCGCCCGGATTTGTTATTGGATCGATTCGGTTTGCGGCAACGACACCGCAAGCGCAGCCTCACGGAGGCTGCTGCCGAGGCGGCGGCGCAAGCCGAGAGCGGCGAGGCCGGCGCCGATGACTCCGAGCAGCACGCGCCGCAACCCGCACCGTCGCTTCCTCAAATCCTGAACGGCGACTTCAGCTTCGGTCGTCCAGAGACTTCGTTCGCTTTTCTCGACGACGACGCGGAGCCGCTCGAGCTCGAGTTCAATGCCGACTTCTGGTGGGAAGACACCCGGGACCTCGTGCTCTGGAGCGTCTCCGGGGATTCCGGTGCCCACCTCGTCGAGGTCGCCCACGGAGACGGGCGCATCAGCGCTCTCACCAGCGACGAGCCCTTCGTGAACGACTCGCTCGGCTCGGTAGATCACGCGGAGTTCGTGGTGCGCTGGCTGCGCGATGGCCGAGAACCGAACGTGCCGGTGTGGATCTTCTTCGAGGAAGAGTGGCCGAGCTTGTTCGCGCTGCTGCGGCGCTACGCCGCGCCCGCGCTGGTCGGATTGCTGGCGCTCATCGTGTCATGGCTCTGGCGCTCGCTCTGGCGGTTCGGCCCCGCGCTGCCCGCGCCCGATCCTGCGCGACGGCGCTGGCTGGAGCATCTCGAAGCTGCGGGTCGCTTCCATTGGCGCCAAGACCGAGGCCGAGCGCTGCTCGAAAGCTTGCGCGCCGACGTGCTGCGCGAGCTCCGGCGCAAGCGCCCGGCTTGGCACCGCCTGCCGGAGCGCGAACGCATCGAGAAGCTCGCGCACGCGAGCGGTCTCTCGCTCGAGCAAGTCGCGCACGCGCTGCTCGACACTTCACGCGCAGCGCGGCCCTTCGTAGCGGCGGTCCGCTCGCTCGAGCGTATCCGCGCATCGCTCTGATCAACGCTCACGATTCGAGGAGATTCCCGTGGAGAACGTGCAAGCTGCAGCGGAGCTCGCCGCGCGCATTCGCGCCGAGCTGGAAAAGGCCGTGGTCGGCCAGCGCGAAGCCGTCGACATGGTGCTCGCGAGCCTGATCGCCGCCGGCCACGTGCTGCTCGAAGGCGTACCCGGCGTCGGCAAGACGCTGATCGCACGCGCGCTCGCGAAGACCTTCGGCGGTGCCACCGCGCGCGTGCAGTTCACGCCGGACCTAATGCCTGCGGACGTGGTCGGCCACGTGCTCTACGACGCAGCGAGCGGGACGATGAAGCTGCGCCGCGGCCCCGTCTTCACGAACTTGTTGTTGGCCGACGAGATCAATCGCGCGCCGGCGAAGACGCAGGCCGCGCTGCTCGAGGTGATGCAAGAGCGCCAGGTCACGATCGAGGGCGAATCGCTGCCGGTGCCCGCGCCGTTCATGACGCTCGCGACGCAGAACCCGATCGAGATGGAGGGCACGTACCCGCTGCCCGAGGCGCAGCTCGATCGGTTCTTGATGAAAGTCCGCATCGCGTATCCGAGCGAGGCCGAAGAGATCGCGCTCACGCGGCACGTGACCGAAGGCAAGATCGGCGACGCGATGCCGCTCGAGGCGGTGCAAGTCGTCGCGACGCCCGAGGACATCGCGCGGCTGCAAGCGGCCGCCGCGTCGCTCATGGTGGACGAGCGCGTGCGCGAGTACGCGGTGCGCGTGGTGCGTGCGACGCGCGAGGCGCCCGGCGTCGCGATCGGCGCGGGGCCACGCGGCGCGATCGCGCTGGTGCGCGCCGCGCGCGCGAACGCGCTGCTCGAGAATCGCACCTTCGTCGTGCCCGACGATGTGAAGAGCGCCGCGCGCCCGGTGCTGCGCCACCGCATCTTGCTCTCGCCCGAAGCCGAGCTCGAGGCGCGCACCGCCGATCAGGTGATCGAGGCCGTGCTCGAGGACGTGGCGGCACCGCGCACGTGATCACGCCTTCGCGCATCGCGCTCGGGCTCGCGCTCACCTGGAGCCTGTTCGGCGTCGCCGCGTCGTTCGAGCCGCGCCTGTACGGCGCATGGCTCGCGTGCGGCATCGGCGTCGGCGCGCTGCTCGCGCTCGACGCCGCGCTCGCGTGCTTCGCCGCGAAACCCGAGGCCACGCGCAGCGTCATGCCCGCGGTCTCGCGCGCCGAGTGGACGCGCGTCGTCATTGCGCTCGAGAACCGCAGCCGCTTCGCGCTGTCGATGCGCATGCACGATCATCATCCGCTGCGCGCGAGCGTGGAGGGGTTGCCGCAACAAGTGCGCGTCGCCCCCGCACAGCGCGCGGAGCTGAGCTATCGGCTGCGCCCCGAAACGCGTGGGCCGCATGAGTTCGGGCCGATCGAGCTGCGCGTCGCGTCGCCGCTGCGGCTCTGGGAGCGCCACGTGCGTGCGGGCGCGCCGCAGCGCATTCGCGCCTACCCGAACGTGCGCGCGATCGCGCGCTATCAGCTGCTCGCGGCGGATTCGCGCAGCGCGCAGCTCGGCGTGAAGAAACGCCCGCGCCGCGGCGACGGGCTCGAGTTCCACCAGCTACGCGAATACCGCGCGGGCGATGCGCTGCGCCAGATCGATTGGAAGGCGACCGCGCGCGTGCGCAAGACGATCTCGCGCGAATATCAGGACGAGCGCGATCAGCGCGTCGTCTTCCTGCTCGATTGCAGCCAGCGACTGCGCGCGATCGACGGCGCGCGCTCGCACTTCGATGCCGCGATCGACGCGGTGCTGCTCGCGAGCCACGTCGCCGTGCGCCAAGGCGATGCCGTCGGCCTAATGACCTTCAGCGGCGAGCCGCGCTGGGTGCCACCGCGCAAAGGTGCCGGGCAGCTGAGCGCGCTGCTCAACGCGATGGTGGATCTCGAACCCAGCACCCGCGCCGCAGATTTCCTCGAAGCCGCGCGCTCGCTGGCGGTTCGCCAGACCAAGCGCTCGCTGGTGGTGGTCGTCTCGAACGTTCGCGACGAAGACACCGCCGATCTCGCGCCCGCGCTCGACCTGCTCGCGCGCCGCCACTTCGTGCTGCTCGCGAGCCTCGCCGAGACGGCGATGAGCGACGCCCTGCGCGCGCCGATCGACTCGCTCGACTCCGCGCTGCGCGTCGCCTCCGTCCACGCCTACCGCGCCGAGCGCAAGCGCGCGCTCGATCTACTGCCGCGCCGCTCCGCGCTGCGCTTCGACTGCGAGCCCGAGAAGCTCGGCATCGCGCTGGTCAACGCATACCACGAGGTAAAGAGCGCGGGGTTGCTGTGACGTTTGCGTAGGGGACGTACTTGCGTAGCTCGCGACGCAAGCACGTCCCTTACGCAAACTCACTTCGCGATCTTCGCGATGCGCTCCAGCACCGCGTCGATTTCGCGTTCGCTGCGTGCGAACAGGAACGGCAGGATTTCGATCACGTTGGCGCCGGCGTCGAGTGCGGGCTCGAGGCCGGCGGCGAGCGTGGCTTCGAGGTCGAGCTGGCCCGCGCTGTTTGGGCGCGGCGGCACGTGGGCGCGCACTTGCAGCTCGTTCGCGTCGCGGCCGGCGCGCGTGAAGGCAGCCCTCAGCGCGCGCACACCTTCGCCGATCGCGGCGGGATCCTGCGAGATGGGGATCCAGCCGACGCCGAGCTCGGCGATGCGCTGGCAGTTGAGCTCGGTGGGTGCGATCCCGAACCACAGCGGCGGGCCGCCCTTCTGCACCGGGAACGGCTTCGAGTAGAGGCCGCGCACGTCGACCGTTTCACCCTGATAAGTGCCGGGCGCGTGCGTCCACAAGTCGCGGCAGGCGCGCATCTGTTCGACGAGCCGCGCGCCGCGCCCCGCGAACGGAATGCCCGACGCTTCGTACTCTTCGCGCTGCCAGCCGGTGCCGACGCCGAGGTCGAGCCGCCCGTTCGAGAGCAGGTCGAGTGTCGCGGCCTGTTTCGCGAGCAGCACCGCCGGGCGCAGCGGCGCGATCAGTACGCTCATCGAGAGGCGAATGCGCTTGGTCACGGCTGCGAACGCCGACATCGCGACGATCGGCTCGAACCACGGATACTCGGGCGGGCTCGGGAAGGGGCCGTACGGGTAGCGGTCGGTGCGCGTGCCCATGATGACGTGGTCGGTCATTACGATCTGGTCGATGCCGAGGACGTCGGCTCTTTTCACGATCTCGGTGACTCTGCGGAAGTC
This sequence comes from Deltaproteobacteria bacterium, assembly GCA_031396315.1. Taxonomy (GTDB): domain Bacteria; phylum Myxococcota_A; class UBA9160; order UBA9160; family UBA6930; genus VGRF01. The sequence continues at coordinate 9,222 of JANNKN010000229.1, read as the reverse complement.
GCCGCCGAGGAGATTTTCCAGGCCATAGAGGCCGACGGAGGTGCGGATGGTCATGGGGGGCTCCTTGGGCGTGTGTCGAGGCTCTTCGTGACGGCGGGGTCGAACGGCTCTTCGTGGTCTTCGCTCGCCTCCGCGGACTCCGGCTCGCTGCGCGCCGCGTCATGCAGGGGTGCATTCACCTAATTGGGCGCTCGCGGCTTGCGGGTCACATCGAGCCCGCGTTTCGTCGTCAGTCGATCCGTGCTGCTTTGGGCCTCCGCTTCGCTCCTCATGCGGTGAGCGGCAGGTCTTGCGTCCAGTCGAGTACGAGCTCGCGGCGGACGAAGCGCCAGGTGCCGTGCTCGCGCCGGTACTGGTCCTGATAACGAATGCCCATGTCGAGCTTGCGCTTCACGCCGGCTTTCTCGTAGACGTGGCGCGCGACGCAGTACGTCTCGCCCGTCGCCGCGTCGCCATGCACATCGACGAGCTGGTTGTGCACGCAGTGCTGCGTCGTCTCGTACTGCTCGATCAAGCGGATGCCCTTCTCGATTTCCGTGTGCGCCTTCATCGCGTAGCCGGGGCCGCACAGCACGCCGTCCGCGGTGAAGAGCGCGACGTACGCGGCGTAGTCGCGGCGGTCGACGGCCCGGGCGTACTGCGCGGAGAGGTCTTGCAGCGCGAGGCGATCTTCGAGCGAGGTGGGCATCGGAGGCTCCGGGAAGGCGCGCACGCTAGCGAGGTGCGCTCGTTCCAGCGAAGACGGCGCGGCTCCGCCAGAGTGCGAGTGCGGGGATGCCGAACGCGAGCCCGAGCAGCACGCCGGGCCAGCCGCTCCCGCGCGGGTCGACGAGGTTCCACACCGCCGTCGAGACGGCGATCTGCGCCACGTAGACCGCCGCCCACGGCCACATCCAGCTGCGCATCTTCCAGAATCCGAACGTGCCGGCCGCATAGATCGCCCAGTGCAGCGGCTCCGTCGCCTTTGCAGCGGCGCCGCGCAGCACGATCCCGAGCCACACCTCCTCGTCGCGCGCGAGCGGGGTGAGGAAGAAGTCGCGCGGCACGGCGACGACGGCCATGTAGGCGCACCCCGCGAGCAGCCCGTTCATCCACCACGGCCGGCGGCGCCATTCCGCTTGGATCCCATGCCATCGCGAGCCAGCGGGGGAGGAATTCTCAGGCATCGCGCGACCTCCTTCGCGAACGACCGCCGGCCGGGCGCTCGCCATCGACGAGGTGCTGGAAGAGCGGTCCGAGCATCTTCACCAGGTCACTCGGCTTGGCATCGGTCAGCGCGGAGAGGCCGATCATCTGCCGCATGATTTGAACGCCCGCGACGAGCGAGAGCACGAGCGCGGCACGCTGCGCCGAGAGCCGCCCGCGCAGCGCCGTCCGCATCGCGCGTTGGTGATGCCGCTCAATCTGCTCGCGACCGATCTCGGCGGCACGCTGGCTCGAGCCGGAGCGGTGCATGATCAGGAAGCCATCGAGCCGCGTGGCGCCAGGCTTCGTCAGCTCGACGAGCGCGGCGGCGATCTCGTGCCCCGGCGCGCGCGCGCCGAGGATCTCCGGCGTCAGGATGTGCGGTATCGCCATCGTCGCAGCGGCGACCTCCGCGAACAGCTGCTCCTTCGAGCCGAAGTAGCGATTCACCAGCATTGCGGTGACGCCGGCTCCCTGCGCGATCTCGCGCACGCCGACGCCGTCGTAACCGGCGCGCGCGAACGCCGCGCGTGCCGAGGCGAGGATCGCGTCGCGCGTGGCGGCGGCGTTGCGGCGCCGCGCCGGAGCTCTCTTTCTCACGCGCGTCTCTCCTTGCATGTCTACAGTCGTAGACTAATGCTGTCGGCTCGTGTATACAGCCGTAGACTTACAACGTAAATGCGGAGCGCGCACGGATCGAACGAGGGAGAGAAGCATGGCAGAGAGCGTGCTGGTGACGGGCGGAACGGGATTCGTCGGCGGCTGGTGCATCGCCCAGCTCTTGGAGCGCGGGTACCGCGTGCGCGCGACCGTGCGCAACTTCGCGAAGGAAGCGTCGGTGCGCGCAGCGGTCGCGTTCGCAGGCGGGAGTGATCGCCTCACCTTCGTCGCGGCCGACCTGACACGGGACGAAGGCTGGGACGCGGCCGTCGCCGGCTGCGCGTCGGTGCTTCACGTCGCGTCGCCACTCGGCGGGAATGAGAACCGAGATCCGAACGAGCTGATCGTCCCCGCTCGCGACGGGACGCTGCGGGTCCTGCGCGCGGCAGCCAAGGCCGGCGTCGCGCGGGTCGTAATGACTTCGGCCGCTGCCGCCGCGCGGCCACCCCAAGGCTCGGAGCGCGTCAGCGACGAGACGATCTGGGCGGACCCCGGCGATCGGCGCTGGGACGCCTATCGGCTGTCGAAGATCTTCGCGGAGCGAGCGGCATGGGATTTCGTGAGCGCGCACGCCAAGCCCAGCCTGCTGACGACGATCCTTCCCAGCGCCGTGTTCGGCCCGGTGTTGACGAAGGAGAACCTCGGCTCCGTTCGCATCATCCAGGGCCTGCTGAAGGGCAGCCCCGCCGGCATTCCGCGGCTGGGTTTCTGGGTGGTCGATGTGCGCGACGTGGCCGATCTACACGTGCGCGCCATCGAAGCGCCCGAGGCGGCGGGACAACGCTTCCTCGCGGCCGGCGAGTTCTTATGGATGGAGGAGATCGCCGCGACCCTCAAGCTTCAGCTCGGTAGCCGCGCAAGCCGCGTGCCCACCCGGCGGCTCCCGAACGCCGTCGTCCGGCTCATGTCGCTGTTCATGCGGCCGTTGCGCATGCTGACACCGGAGCTCGGCCGCACGAACGCTCTTACGTCGGAGAAGGCGCGGCGCGTCCTCGGTTTCTCGCCGCGGCCGGCCGCAACGACGCTCGTCGAATGCGCGGAGAGCTTGCTCGACAGGAGTGCGGCGCGAGTAAGATGAGCGGCCGCCGTCGCCCGAGGAGCCCGCCATGAACCGCGCACAACAGAAGTTCGGTGAGCCGATCGCGCTCGTCGTGAACAAGATCTTTCCTGCGATGAACGAGATGATCCAAGAGTTCGTGCGCGCGGCGCCGTTCGCGGTGCTCTCGACCGCGGATGCGCAGGGCAACTGCGATGCGTCGCCGAAGGGCGGGCGGCCCGGCTTCGTGAAGGTGCTCGACGAGAAGCGCTTGCTGCTGCCGGACGTCGCCGGCAACAAGCTCTTCCAGTCTTATGAGAACCTCGAGACGAATCCGAAGGCCGCGCTGCTGTTCGTGATCCCCGGCTGCGACTGGACGGTGCGCGTGAACGGGCGCGCCTCGGTGGTCGAGAAGAACGACGGGCGCTTATCAGGCATCGCGCCCGAAGTCTTCGCGCACGACGACAACACGAAGATCCTCCAGGGCCTGCTCATCGAAGTGGACGAGGCGTATGCGCAGTGCCCGCGCGCCTTCACGTTCTCGAAGCTGTGGGATACGGATGAGATCGCCGCCGCGCGCGCGGGTGATGCGAATCGGCATTGGCTGAATCGCTGGAAGGCCTCGATGGCGGGGCGCATGTGAGCGTTGCACCCTCGCGCGCATGACGAACCCCATCGCGAAGACGCTCTCCGGAGAAGTGCGCGGCCGTGAGAGGAACGGCGTGCTGCTGTTCGCGGGCATTCCGTATGCGGCCCCGCCGATCGGCGAGCGGCGCTTCCGGCCTGCCGAGGCTCCTGATGCCTGGAGTGGCGTGTGCGACGCGACGCGCTTCGGCCCCGCGGCGCCGCAGCTGGCGGGCGACGGGCTCGTCGGCAACCCGAACGTGCGCTGGGACGAAGCTGGCTGCTTGACGCTCAACGTGTGCACGCCCGCGTGCGACGACGCGCGCCGGCCCGTGCTGGTGTGGATCCACGGCGGTGGCTTTCGCTCGGGGCAGGGCGCAATCCCCTGGTACGACGGCAGCTCGTTCGCGCGCAATGGCATCGTGGTCGTCTCGCTCAACTATCGCCTTGGCGCGCTCGGCTTCACGCATCTCGCCGAGATCGGTGGGAGCGATTACGCGAGCAGCGGCTCCATCGGAATCCAGGATCAGCTCGCCGCGCTGCGCTGGGTGAGGAGCAACGTCGCGGCGTTTGGCGGCGATCCGGAGCAAGTCACGATCGCGGGAGAATCTGCGGGCGGCATGAGCGTCGGCACGCTGCTCGGCGCGGCGGGTGCGAGCGGGCTGTTTCGCGGCGCGATCCCGCAGAGCGGCGCAGCGCAGCACCTGCTCGACGCGAAGGCCGGCGCGGAGGTGGCGCGGCACTTCGCGAGAGCGCTCGGTGCTGGGAGCATTACGGAGATTCTCGCGGCGCCGCCGGAGTGCATCCTCGCGGCGCAGGCCGAGGTGGAGAAGCTCTCGCGCGAGCGCGTGATCGCAGACGCGGGCGGCATCGGCGGCATGCCGTTCATGCCGGTCGTCGATGGCAGCGCGATCACGGAGCCGCCGCTCGCCGCGGTTCGCGCCGGCCGCGCGCGCGGCGTGAACGTGTTGGTCGGCACGAACGCCGACGAGATGACGCTGTTCGGTGTCCCCGAGGTCGACGATGCGAAGCTCACCCGCTTCGCGGGCCGCTACTTCGTCGATGCCGCGGGCGCGGTCGAGACGTATCGCGCAGAGCAACCGACTGCGAGCGCGCGCGAGGTCGCACTCGCGATGGCGACAGACCACGTGTTTCGGATTCCCGCGGTGCGGCTCGCCGAGGCGCACGCCGGCAGTGGCGGGCGCACCTGGAAGTACTTGTTCAGCTGGAAGTCGCGCGCGTTCGGCGGCCGGCTCGGCGCCACCCACGCGCTCGAGATTCCGTTCGCGTTCAACACGCTCGACCGCCCCGGCGTGGACGCGATGCTCGGCCCCGGCGAGCGGCCCGACGCGCTCGCGCAGCGCATGCATGCGGCGTGGACCTCGTTCGTGAAGCGCGGCGACCCGGCTTGCGACGAGACGGGCGCGTGGAGTCGTTACGACGAAGCGTCGCGCGAGGTGATGGAGTTCGGCGCGCGCGTCGGCGTGCTGCGCGACCCCGCGAGCGCGACGCGCGCGCTGTGGGCCGGCTTGCGATGAAGCGCGGCGCCGGCGGAGCGAGCGCCGAGTTCACCGCCGCGCTCGCACACTTCCCGAAGGGCCTCGCGTCACCGAGCGATACCTTTGCGGACGTGCGCCGCAAGTTCGCTCCCGCGCACGGGCACGACCCCGGCGCCGATGTCGTGTGCGACCCCGCGGTGCTTGGAGGCGTACGTGGCGTGTGGGTGTCGCCGAAGGGCAAGCCCGCGCGCGCGAGCGATCCGGCGATCTTGTTCTTCCACGGCGGCGCGCTCGTCTCGTGTACCGCGCCCGAGTACACGTTCTACGCCGCGTGGTTCGTGCGCGAGACGGGGCTGCGCGCATTCATCGTCGATTACCGGCTCGCGCCCGAGCACCGCTTCCCCGCAGCGCTCGACGATTGCGTGGCCGCGCATCAGGGCCTCGTTGCGAGCGGCGCTCCGCCGGAGCGCATCGCGTTCGTGGGCGACTCGTGCGGCGGCGGCTTCGTCGTCACCACGCTCGTGAAGCTGCGCTATCTCGGCGCACCGCTGCCCGCGTGCGGCGTGTCGCTTTGCGGCTGGCTCGATGCCGAAGTGTCGGGCGACTCCGCACGCAATCCCGTGGGCGACGACCCGTTCGTGAACCCCGACTGGATGCGCGCGCGCTGGCGCGATTACCTCGGCCCAGGCGGCGACGCGCGGCATCCGCACGCGTCGCCGATTTACGCCGATCTGAACGGGCTGCCGCCGTTGTTAATGCAAACGGGCCAGCTCGATACCGTGCGCGACGACGCCGTGCGCCTCGCCGCACGCGCGGGCCGCGACGGCGTCGCCATCACGCTCGAGATCTGGCCGGGCATGATCCACGGCTTCCAAGGCCTCTACGGCACGTGCCCCGAGCCCGCTTGGGCGGTGAAGCACGTCGCGCAGTTCATTGCGCGGCACGTGCGCTGACGCGCGCGCCCGGGATGAGCCAATGGGGTCTGACCCCAATGGCTCAGTTCAGCGCGTCGCGAGCGCGTCCATCCAATGCTCGGGCGTCTCGATCGGCGCGCCGGCATCGGCGCCGGGCGGCGCGGCGGGCTCCGTGGGCGGCGGCGGCGCGCTGAACGAGGCGATGCGATCCGCGAGCAGCTGGGCGTGCGTGACGGGCAGCATGTGGCTCCCGCTAGGCACCTCGACCAGCTCCGCGCGCGAGTTGTTATGCGCGAGCGTGCGCCCGACCTCGATCGGTGCGAGCCGATCGTCGTCGCCGTGAATCACGAGAATCGGCAGCTCGAGGCCGGTCGTGTCGGGAATCGCGCCGCTCCAGACCCGCGCGCCCTCGCTCATGAATGCCGCTTGCGTTTTCGCTTGCGCCATGTTCGCGCTGAGCCCTGGCAGCCACCATTCCGGCTGCGCGCTCTCGCTGAACGCATTCGCGCTCATTGCGCGCTGCAGCGCGAGGCCAAGCGGCGGAATCGAGCGCAGCCAGCGGAGCACCGGGCGCGAGAGCAGCAGGCCCACGATCGCGGGCGGCTCGGATTGCTCGCCGCCGGGTCCGACACTTCCGACCAGTACGATGCGCGCGATGCGCGGGTCGCCGCTGCTCGCGGCTTGTTGATGCGCCGCGGTCATCGTCGTGCCGCCGCCGTAGCTCCAGCCCACCACCGTCACGTCGTCGAGATCGAGCGCGTCGAGCAGCTCGCGCAGCTCGCGCGCGTTTGCGTCGAACGTGAAGTCGTCGCCCTCGCGCGCGTCGGAGTGGCCGTAGCCGATGCGGTCGATCGCGATCACGCGGCGGCCGAGCGCGGCGAGCAGCTTCGTCGTCTCGCGCCATTCGCTCGCCTGACCCGGGAGGCCGTGCACGAGCACGACCGGCGGGCCCTCGCCGCGCACGATCGCGTGCATGCGCGCGCCGCTCGCGAGCGCCACGAATGTTTCTGGCGCAGCGAGCTGAGACCGCTTCGCGGGAAACGCCTTGAACCAGAGCGGCGGCAGCGCGACCGCGGCGGCGAAGAGCAGCACGAGCACGAACAGAATACGGCGCATGGTTTCTCCTGGGTTGCGCTCAGCGCCAATAACGGATCGCGGCGTCGTACACGCGCTGCGCGAACAGATCGCGCGGCCATGATCGCATCTCTTGGTTCAGCACCTCGACGCTCACGGGTGCCGAGTAGCCCTTGTCGCGGAAGAGTTTCGCGAAACGCTCGAGCTCGAACTCGCCATTGCCCGGCAACGCGCGGCGCTGGATCGTCTCCTCGAATAGATCCGCGCTGACGACCGGCGGGTGGTCGTCGAACTGCAAGTAGGCGAGCTCGCCGATTGTCACGGACGCGAGATCGTCCCAGCTGGTCGGCCCATGATGTGCATGCCAGGTGTCGATCAGCAGCTTCACGTCGGGCTGCTCGGCGCGGCGAATCACCTCGCGCGTCGTGCGCACGTCGTTCATCTCGCACCACGGCAGGAACTCGAGCGAGAAACGCGCGCCGGCGGGCCGCGCGATCGCGAGCGCGCGGCGATAGAGCGCGATCGTGTCGTCGCGAATCGGAGCGGTGAAGCAGCTGTGCACCCATTCCGCGTGAAGGGCAGACGCGGCTTCGAGACAGCGCTCCGCGAGCCCGAGCGTCTCGGACTCGTCCGCGGTCACCGTGAGATCCTGAATCGCGAAGCAGCGCAGCCCGTGCTCGCCGAGCAAATCCGCCACGTCGCGCAGCGTGCCGCGCTTCTGCGTGAAGTGCGCGAGCGTGCCGCGATGGTCGATGCCGATGCCCGCGAAGCCCGCCTTCGCTGCGCCGCGAATCTGCGCCGGCAGGTCGGGATCCTCCGTGCCGAAGTACGGCGAGAACTGAATCGTCTCGTAAATCAGCTCAGGATTCGGCACGCGTGCAGCCTATCACTCTCGCGGCTCGCTCTAGCGCCGCTGACGTATGCTGGCCCACGGCAAGCGCGCTTGCGTTCGTCTATGGGAGCCAGACAGGATGGAAAACACCGCCGAACTCGATCCGCTGTTCGCCGAGTTCGCGCAGATCGGCTCGTTTGGCCCGTCCGATCCACACGCATTCTTCGGCGCGATGCGCGCGCGCGGGGCGGTGGTGCCGAGCCCACTCGGAGACGGCAGCGCGCTCGCGCTCTCCTACGACGCCGTCTCTCAGGTCTTCCGCGATTCGCGCACGTTCTCCTCCGCCGGCTACGTGGACGCGATCGGGAAAGTCTTCGGCCACAGCATTCTCGAGATGGACCCGCCCGAGCACACGCGCTTCCGCGCGCTCGTGCAGCAGGCGTTCTCCCGCCGCTCGCTCGAAGTGTGGCGCGACAGGCTCGTGCTGCCGTTCGCGAACCGACTCATCGACGCGATCGCGCCGCGCGGCCGCGCCGACCTCACGCGCGAGTTCGCGTTTCCGTTCCCGCTCGCGATCATCGCGGGCATGCTCGACGTGCCCGAGCGCGATCGCATGCAGTACATGCGGCTCGCGGTCGAGATTCTCTCGAACGTGGGAATGGGAGAGAAGGCACTCCACGCGAGCAAAGCGCTCGGCGAGTATTTCGCGCCGCGCATCGAAGCCGCGCGCGGGCGCACCGGCGACGACCTGATCACGCTGCTCGCGAACGCCGAGCTCGACGGCGCGCGCCTCACCGTCGAAGAAATCCTGCCGTTCATTCGCTTGCTCTCGCCGGCCGCATTCGAGACCACCGCGCGCGCGTTCTCCAACCTGATGTGTGTGCTGCTCAACCACCCGGAGCAGCTCGACGCCGTGAAACGCGATCGCCGCCTGATTCCTCAGGCCGTGCAGGAAGGCCTGCGCTTCGAGCCCCCGCTCGTCGCATTCGCGCGCTGGGCCACGCGCGACACCGAACTGTGTGGCGTGCCCATCCAGCAAGGCCGCGCCGTGGCTCCGATCGTCGGCGCCGCCAACCGCGACCCCGCGCGCTGGGGAAACCCTGATGAGTTCGACATCCACCGCGCCGCGAAGCCGCACATCGCGTTCGCGATGGGCGTGCACTCCTGCCTCGGTGTGCACCTCGCGACGCTCGAGCTGGAGACGGCGCTCGCGTTACTGCTCGAACGGCTGCCGAACCTGCGAAGGGATCCGGATGCGCCCGCGCCGGTGATTACGGGCGGGAGCTTTCGCACGGCGCTGAAGCTGCCGGTGGTGTTTTGACGGGTGTTGGACCGCGCGGACAGGAGACGATCGGTGTTCGATCCGAGTTCCTTCGTTCGCTTCTGCCTGGGCGCGAT
>JANNKN010000738.1:0-10735 GCA_031396315.1 Deltaproteobacteria bacterium | reverse complement strand
GGAATCCCGCCGGGAATTCCTGGCTTCCATTCTATGCGGCGATCCGCGGGGATGATCGGATGCGAGATCAGCGCGTACATCCGGTCGTAGGAGAATGCGTCCGCATCGCCGACGAGGCCGAGGCCCACGGTCGCGATCCAGGCGGGCAGCACGAAGCCGCCCACCATCATGCCGCCGCCGAACAGCAGCCAGATCACCGGCTCGAGCTTGAGCATCAACGCCTTCATCCGAGCACTCCTCCGAGGATCACCGCGACGACGATGTTCAACACGGCGAACGCGCCGAGCAGGCCGGTCAGCATCACCGCGTCCGGCGGGCGCTTCAGCGGGCCGAAACGGAACGGCTGCGTCTTCGGGAAGAGGCCGAAGAAGCGCACCGTGAACCAGATCAAGCCGATCAGCGCGATCCAGAAGTACGCCTGATAAGCGCCGCCGTGGATGCGCGTCATGAACGCGTCGTACTTCGCTTGCCCGCCGCCGAGCGCCAGAACGAACTCGACGAGGATCAGGGAAGTGAGCAGCAAGAACGCGCCGCAGCTTCCGAAGAGCAGATACGGACCGTAATTGCCACCGAGCGGAAACGCGTCGGGCGGACGCGGATCGGCGGTGCGCGTCGCGCCCGGAGTCCTCGGGCGCATCGCGTCGAGGCGCGGTCGTGCGTGGCTCATCACTTGCCTCCGCGCTGAACGACGAAGCTTTTCGCCCAGTCGAGCACGTTGTTGAGCTTCGCCTGCTGGATCGCCGCCGACGGATCGACGTGCTTCGGGCAGACCTCGCTGCACTCATTGGCATAGGAGCACGAGAACACGCCGCCGTCCTGGCGGAAGATCTCGTTGCGCTCGCCCGCGCCTTCGTCGCGCGTGTCCTGGTTGTACCGGTGCCCGAGCGCAATCGCTGCGGGCCCGAGGAAATCCGGCTCGTTCGAGACCACAGGGCACGCGGAATAACAGAGCATGCAGTTGATGCACATGCTGAATTGCTTGAAGTCGGCGAGCTCGTCGGGCGACTGCTTGACCGGGCCGGCCTCGACCGCGCGCTCCTTCGCGACCATGATCCAAGGCTTCACCGCCTTGAACTTGTCCATGAAACCTTCGAGGTCGATGATGAGGTCCTTGATTACCGGGAAGTTCGCGAGCGGTGCGACCTCGATCACGTCGCCGTAGTTCGAAACGGCATCCTTGCAGGTCAGCTTCGGCTTCCCGTTCACGTTCATGCCGCAGCTCCCGCACACGGCCATGCGGCACGACCAGCGGTGCGAGAGCGTCGGGTCGACGTGATCCTTGATGTGGTTCAACGCATCGAGAACCTTCGCATCCGCCTCGACGGAGATTTCGTACTTCTGCGTGCGCGGTGTCTGATCCTTGTCCGGATCGAAGCGCGTGACGATCAGCGTCTTCTTGACCTGAGCCATTTCTTCCGATCTCCGTTCGCGAGCCTGATTCAGTTCGCTCGGCTGCGATTCGCCTAATACTTCCGCTCTTCCGGAACCCACACGCCCAGCGTGACCGGCTTGGTCGCGAAGCGCGGCCCGTTCGCGCCGTAGTACACCAGCGAGTGATGCAGGAACTCCTGATCGTTGCGCTTCGGGAAGTCGCGCCGCGCGTGGGCGCCGCGCGATTCCTTGCGCTGCGCCGCGGCGGTCGAGACCGCCTCCGCGCAGTCGAGCAGGTTCGAGAGCTCGAGCGCCGTGGTGAGCTCCGTGTTGAACACCGTACTCGTGTCGCTGAGGCTCACCTGCTCGAAGCGCCGCTTCAGCTCCGCGATGTCGCGCACCGCCTTGTCCATCGGCGCCTGCTCGCGGTAGACGCCGAGGCCCGTCTCCATCGCGGTGTTCATGTCCTGCCGGATGCCCGAGAGTGTCTCGCCGCCGCGCTTGCGTGCGCGCAGCGCTTCGAGCCGCGCGCTCTCGCCTTTCGCTTGCTCGAGCAGCGGCGCGTCGGATTGCGACATGCCGCCCTTCGCTCGCGCTACCGCGTGGCAGCCCGAGCGTGCTCCGAACACGAGGCACTCGGTGAGCGAATTCGAGCCCAGCCGATTCGCGCCGTTCAGCGAGACGCACGCCGTTTCGCCCGCGGCGTACAGGCCGCCGATGATCGTCTCGCCGTCGATGTTCACGTCGACGCCGCCCATCATGTAATGGAGCACGGGTCGGATCGGGATCGGCTGCGTCACCGGGTCGACGCCCGCGTACGTGCGCGAGAGCTCGAGCACGAACGGCAGCCGCGTCTCGAGCTTTTCCTTGCCGATGTGGCGCAGATCGAGGTGCGCGTACTTGCCGAGCTTGCCGGGTACGTCGATGCCTCGGCCCGCTTCGATCTCGAGGATGATCGCGCGCGAGATCATGTCGCGCGGGCCGAGCTCCGCCTTCGTGCCGACGCCGTAATCGCGCGTGGTGAGGAAGCGCTCGCCCTCGGAGTTGATCAGGTAGCCGCCTTCACCGCGCGAGGCTTCGGTGATCAGAATGCCCGTGCCCGGCAGGCCCGTCGGGTGGTACTGCACGAACTCCATGTCCTTCAGCGCCACGCCTTCGCGATACGCCGCCGACATGCCGTCGCCCGTCTTGATGTTTCCGTTGGTCGTGAACGGCCACACCTTGCCTGCGCCGCCGGTGGTGAGAATCACCGCACGCCCGAGCACGGCCTTCACTTTGCCGGTGCGCATGTCGAGTGCCGCGACGCCGCCGCACTTGCCGCCATCCACTAATAACTTCGTCACGAAGTGCTCGTCGTAGCGCACGATGCGGTCGTACTTCATCGACGTCTGGAACAGCGTGTGCAGCATGTGGAAGCCGATCTTGTCGCTGGCGTACCACGTGCGCGGCGTCTGCATGCCGCCGAACGGGCGCGTCGAGACACTGCCGTCGGGGTTGCGGCTCCACGGACACCCCCAGTGATCGAGCAGCGTGAGCTCCTTCGGAGCCTCTTGCACGAAGTACTGGATCACGTCCTGGTCGCCGAGGAAGTCCGAGCCCTTGACCGTGTCGAAGGCGTGCTTCTCGAGGCTGTCGTCCTTCGAGCCCGGCGGAACTGCGGCCGCTCCGCCCTCTGCCGAGACGGTGTGGCTGCGCATCGGATAGACCTTCGACACCAGCGCCACGCTGATCGTCGGATCCGCTTCGCAGGCAGCGATCGCGGCGCGCAAACCCGCGCCGCCCCCGCCGACGATCACGACGTCATGGCGTACGACATCCACCAAAGCGGAGCCCTCCCGGCCGTTGAAACGGCGCACTGTGTAGCCGAGGGGAGGCGGTGAATCGAGCAGGTTCGTATCGAAATGCGCGCGTGCGATGTACTCGAATCGGCTCAGGAAAACGGCGAAGCAGCGCCTGGCCTCAGCACCGCCCAGCTCACTGCAGCGGATCACACGGTGGCACGCCGTTCGGCCACTCGCTCGCCTCGGACGCGTTGCACACTCCGTCGTCGCTACAGAAATTCTCCAGCTTTCCGTCGGGTGTGAAGTACGTCGTCAGCTGCGCGACCGAGGCGGGGATGAAGCCGCGGCGGCCGTGCGGATCGCACTTGCTGATCTGCACTTGATCGTTCACGAGCGGCGGGATGAAGGGCGCATGCAGGGGATTGGCGGGGTCGAACGAACCCGTCGAATAGACGACGTAGCCCGAATCTTGCGGACCGCTCGAGTCGGGCTGGCCCGCGAGACCGCGCATCACCGAGCCTTCGAGCGTGCCGAGGCGCAGCGTGCGGCCGAGCAGCTGCGCGCCGAGGTTCGAGACCTGATGATCGTAGAGCGCGACCGTCGCGAGCACTCGCTTCGCATTCGACCCGGGCAGCGGGTTCGAGGTGACGTGCGTCGCGTAACCCGCCGGCTCGCCGCGCACCCAAAGCTCGTGCTGCAGCGCGAGCCCGAGCGACTGGTCGAGCGCGTCGCGATTCAAGAGCTGGATCAGCTGCTCGAACTGAAGGAACGGCGTCGCGCGGTGCAGCAGCAGCGAGAAATTGATCGCGGGCACGTCGACGTTGAACTTCTGCACGTCGGGCGTGAGCGCAGCGAACATCGTGCCCATGATGCCGCCGAGACTCGCGCCGAAGTAATAAGGCGGCAGGCCGGTGTCGATCGCGCCGCCGCCCGTCGGGAGCTGGAATGCAGGATGCGCGTTGAACGCGCCGCGCGCGAGCAGCCGCGCGAGCAGCAGCGTGTTCAGCTGGCCTTGCCGCAGCCGATCCGGCAGCGCGGGGAAGAGCGCCGGATCGACGATGATCTGGTAGATGAACGACTGATCGAGCGGGCCGGCGACGTCGGCTCCCGATAACCCGCTGAAGTTGGTCGCAACCGACACGAAATCGAAATTCGTGAGCCCGCGCGAAGCGGTGAGCGAATTCACCGTGCCGATGCCGGTGCCGAACAGGCCGTGCCCGATCACGAGGCCGGGCAGCGGCTCACCGCGCTGCAGCGCGCTGCACGGAATCGCCGCGCCGAACGGCGCTTGCGTGAAGCCCTGTGCACGCGGTGCGTCGTCGGCGTCGCGGTTCAAAAAGGTGGGCACGTTGGCCGCCGTGAACGGATCGCCCGCCAGAAAGAGCGGAACGGAGAACGTGCCCTCGATGCGGCGCCACACGGAGATAGTGGGGTCGGCGCAGCCAGGGTTCACGTCCGTAACGCTCGTGATCACGAACGGCTGCGCGCCGGCGCCGAGCTGCTCGCCCTGCCAGCGGAAGCTCGCGTCGCGCATTTGCAGCATCTCGCGGGTGAGCGAGTGGTCGCTCATCACCACGAAGTCGAAGGCGAGGATCAGCTCGCTGCGCGAGACGCCGAGACGCTCGAGCCGTCCGAGCACCGGCTCGAGTTGCGCCGCGCGCTTGCGCACTGCGGCGATCGTGCTCGGGCGACGATCGCGAATCGCCGCGAACGCCGGCTCGGCTTGCAGCGGGGTGCCGTTCGCGTCCACGAGACCGCGCACCGCGACCAGGTAGCGATGCCCGGGCGTGAGGCTCTCGCCCGGGCGCAGGAACGTGAGCACGCGCGTCGCATTCCTCGCGCGCGCGTCATTCTCGATCCAGTGATTGATGCGCTCGCCGCTCTCGGCGTCGATCAGCAGCGTCGGGCTGTCTGGGTCGAGTCCGCGCGTACCGTAGGTGCGCGTCGCCGGGTCGATGCGCGACGCATTCGAGCCCGCGACATCGACACCGGCCGGGAAATGCATCAGCACCTGCGCGGTCGGGCTGAAGCCGTCATTTCGCACATAATGCGCGGGGTCGGAAGCGAAGCCGCCGAACTGCGGCAGGAATTGCGCGGCGGGGAGCTCGACGCGGAAGCCGGTGCGCGTCTTCGCAGGCGTGAGGAAGCGCGAAGACGGAAACGGCAGCACGCACGCGACGTCGTTCAGCACGTCGCACTCGTCGGGGTTCGTGAGCGCCGCAACTTCGAACGCGCTGCGACCTGAGAACTGCGTGCCCTGCAGCGCGACATCGGCGACCAGCTCGTGCCAGCCCGGGGCGAGGCCGCTGAGCGTGCCCGTCACGCGCGCGCCGCTCTGGGCGAGGTCCGCCGGTGCAACCGGCGCGCCGTCGAGCGAGAGCGCGAGTTGCGCGAGCGTCGCGTCTTCCGGCAGCGCGAGCTCGAACGGTAACGGCGCGGAGGCGAGCGAGAGTTGCCCGGCGAGCGGCGCCGCGATCGCGATCGGACGCGGGCCGCAGGAAGGCGCACCCGTCATCAAGAACAGTGCAGGCCCGAGCACCAACCCACGAAGCCACGACGACGATCGCATGAGGCACCTCCTGCAGCGCCGCATCCTACACCCGGCGGTGTTGCGCTTCGCGCGCGAAGTGGCGGGCGCCGGCTCGCATCTCGAAGTGCCGCGGGGCGCGAGCGCAGTCCGCGGCGGCGAGATCTGCCCTAGCTTGCGCGCGCCCCTCCCGAGCGAGATGCCGTGAATCGACGACTCCGAGATCCCCTGCTTTGGCTCGTGCTCGCCGCGACGCTCGGGCTGGTCCTGCCGATTGCGCATTGGGGAATCCCGCACGTCACGGCGGATGAGCGCGCGCACGCTTGGGGCAACGACGACCAGATTCCGCTCGCGCCGCTCGCCGAGCTGCACAATGCGCTGATCGAGGCGAAGCCCGATCGCAACGTCGCCTATCCGATGCTTCACTACTTACTGTTAGGTGCGGCGTATGCGCCCTATCTCGGCGCGCTCGCGCTGAGCGGCGAGCTCGAACATCCGACTGCCACCTACCCCTACGGGTTGAAGGACCCGGAGCACGCATTCATCGTGCTCTCTTGGATCGGGCGCAGCCTCTCGATCCTGCTCGCGCTCGCCTGCGTCGGCGGCGTCTACTGGACGGCGCGCGCGCTCTGGGATCGCAGCGCGGGCGTATTCGCCGCGCTCACCTGGTTGCTCGCCTTCCCGTACGTTTATTACGCCCCACTCGGCAATCCCGATGGCCCGATGCTGGCGTGGACGAGCCTCGGCCTCGCCGCCACGGCGGAGGTGCTGCGGAACGGGCTGACGCCACTGCGCGCCGCACTGCTCGGCGCGTTCGTTGCGTGTGCGGGCGCGACCAAGGACCAATCCGCCGCGAACTTCGTGTTCGTGGCGCCGGTGTTATTGGGGATCCACTTCGCGTCGGGCACGACGCATCGTTGGCGCAGCTTCGAGGGCCGCTTCGTCGGCCCCGTGATCGCGGCGGCGAGCCTGCTCGGCGTGTTCGTGATCGCGAGCGGCATTCCGCTCGACCCGCGACGCTTCCTCCAACACATCGCACTCGTCTTCTCCGTGGGTCCGGGTACGACGGCGCTCTATCTCAGGCATCCGCGCGGTTGGGAAGGCTCGCTCGCTCAGGCGACCGACCTCGCCGCACACCTCGGCGACGTGCTCGGCGTGTTGTTGTTGGTCGTAGCCATCGGCCTCGGCCTCGCCGCGTGGCGTGATCGGCGCGCGCTCGTGCTCGCGCTCTCGAGCCTCGGCATGTTCCTCGTGCTGATGCCCGTCGGCATGAGCCGCATCCATTACGTGTTACCCGTGGCGCTCCCGCTCTGCGCGTTTGCGGGCCTCGCACTTTCGGCGCGCTGGAAGCAAGGGCCGCGCGCACTCGCCGCGCTGCCGATCGCGGCACTCCTCGCCTGGCACGGCCTGCGCACCCTCGACTTGATCCACGCCCTGCGCAACGACGCACGCTACGCGGCCAGCGCATGGCTGGGCGCTCAGGCGAAGCCGGGTGATGCAGTGCTGTACTTCGGCGCTGCGTACAAGAATCCGCACCTCGGCAGCGACATCACGAGTGTGGGCGTCGATCCGCGCGAGCGCGGCCTCGAGCTGCTCGCGACGCGGCCTGCGTTCGTGATCGTGCAGCCCGAGGACACGAACCAGAAGCGCGAGCGTGTCGAGTGGCGGCGCGGCCCCCTCTCCGCGCGCAACGACTACGTCACGGACGACGCGTGGCAGGGCCTCACCAGTGGCGCGCTCGGCTACCGCCTGGTGGCGCAGTTCCAGACTCCGCGCCTGCTGCCGTGGACCTATCGCCCGCCGCTGTCGTACGCGGTCGCGAACCCGCCTGTCCAGATTTTCGCGCGCGACGACCGCGCGCAGGGGTTGCCTTCCCTAACACCTTGGCAGGCGGCTCCCCACAACCCGCCGGTCTGGCGCGTGAACGAGCCGCTGCCGGAGTGAGCCGCGGCGCTCAGCCGCGCGGCCGATCGAAGCGAATCTGGAAGAGGACTTCGTGATGGCCGTGACTCGTGAGCTGCTCGGCGAGCCCGTCGGTCTCGACGACCGTTCCCCCGCGCAAGGCGCTCGGGTGGAACGTCTTTGCGCTTCCCATGTGGATGCCGGTGAACTCGCGAGCGAGCTCGACCGATGTCACTCGACCGGTGCCGGTCTCGAACGAGTCGATCACCGCGATCTGCTCCGGCCCGGGACAGATCATTCGGTCGAACACGTGAGGACTCGATGGGACTCGCGTGATGAGCCGTTCGATCACGAGCCGCCGAATCCAGCGCCCGAGCGCCTCGCTGCGGAAGAGTGTGAGGTTGAGCAGTCGCAGCAAGAGAAAACGCAGCGGCGTGAGCTGCTCCTGCTGCACGACACCCATCCGGCCCTCCGCCAGATAGTTCCCGTCGTCGCGCTTCAAGAACGTCGTCTTGGCGAGCTGGGTCGCGTGCAGGCCCCTCTCGTCGCGCAACACCCAGCCCGCATCTTCGTGCGCGAGTTCGCCTGTCGCTCGCGCGTGCACGCGACCGATGCCCGCCTTGTTCAGTGCGAACACCGCGTAGTAAGCGTCCGTTCCCGCGGCGAGCAGCCCGCTCGAGAAAAGCCTCTGCTCCCGCAGCGCCTGGCACGGGAGCGGCGCGGGCGCGATCGCCGGCGCCGTCACGCCGCAAGCATGCAGGTAGCTGAGGCTCACGACGTAAGCGTTGTGCGCATCGACGTTCGCGGGCGTGACGACCTCGCCGCGCCCTAGCCGCGCGCGCATGAAGGAGGCGACGCCCGCGGCCTCCGGGATCTCGCTCGCAAGAATCTCGAAGCCGGCCGGGAAGTAGAGGCGTGTGTGCCGCGAGCCGTAAGCGCCGCCGACGCTGCCGTCGGGATGCACGGCGTGCGCGAGGAACGCGACCGCACGGCGCAGCGACTCGAGCACGCGCGCGTCTCGTGTCTTCTCCCAGTAGCGCGCGAGATACTGGATGCCGAGCGTCTCGTAGCCCGGGTCGAAGCCGCCGTATTCGCAGTAGAAACCGTCCGCGTGCTGGTGCGCGAGGATCTCGCCAATCGTCGCGTCGGCGTGGCGCGCGAGCGTGGCGTCGCCCAGCCACTCGCTCGCCGCGTGCCAGCCGAGCGCGTACAGGGCCTGATGATTCGACACGAACGCGTGGTCTTCGCGACTGCGCTGCGCGAAGTGCACGGCGCGCACGAGGCAGCCGCCGATGCGCTCGCGATCCGCTGCGTCGAGCGCGTCTCCGAGCGCGCGCGCCGTCTCCACAAGGTAGTAGGCCGAACCGAGCGCTCCGCCGTAGTCTTGATTGTTGGGGCCGACGCTGTCCCACGCGCCGCTCAGGTGTTGGCGCTCGCACAGCACGCGCAGCGCGGCGCGCGCCCAGCCGAGTAGCGCCTGCGAGCCGAAGTAGGGGCTGCCGGGGAGCTCCGTTCTGGCGAGCAGTGCGATCGGAAGCACGGCCCACTGCGTCATTAGAATCGGGAAATCGCGGAACTTCCAGCTCCAATGATCGCGGTCGAAGTCGCCGTAGCTGACGGAGTGCGGCTCGCGATCGAGATGCGAGAGCAGGCGCGGCGCCGCATCCAGCACGAACGGCGCGTAGGCCGCGGCGCGCTCGCGATCCACCCCGAAACCCGGCATTAGGTTCGCGAGCCCTCGGCCGGTTTTGCGCGCACCATGAACGGCCCGAGCAGCAGCCAGTCGAGGCGGCTCTGCTGGAACGCGGAGATCGCCTCCTCGGGCGTCCGCACGATCGGCTCCTCGTGCATGTTGAAACTCGTGTTGATGGTGCAAGCGATTCCCGTGATGCGCTTGTACTCCTCGAGAATCGCGTACATGCCGGGGTTCTGATCTTTGCGCACGAGCTGAGGCCGCGCCGTACCGTCGACGTGCACCGCCGCCGGCGCACGCGTCTTCATCTTCTCGGTGCAGTCCGCGACGATCGTCATGAACTCGCAGGCGCGCTTCTCGCCTTCGCGCAGCACGAAGTACTCGTCCGAGTCCTCGTAGATGCACATCGGTGCGAACGGCATGAACTCGGTGCGGTTGAACTGTTTGTTGAGGGATTGATTGACCGCGGCGTCGTCGCAGCGCACGAGCACCGAGCGATTGCCGAGGGCGCGCGGGCCGAACTCCATGCGCCCATCGCAGCGCGCGACGACTTTGCCGGCGGCGAGCTGCTCGGCCGCAAAGCGCGCGATGTTCTCGGGGCGCTGCACCTCGAGCTCGGGATGCTTCGCGAGTGCGGCGGACACCTCGGCTTCCGAGTAGCCCGTGCCGAGGTAGACGTTCGGGCTGGGGATCGGCGCACACGCCGCGAGCTCGAGCGCTGCGCCCGCGCACAGCCCGCCGTCGCCCATCGCAGGAAAGATGTAAATCGACTCGGGCGCGAGCTGCTGCGAGATCGCCATGTTGAGCTTCACGTTCGCGAACACGCCGCCCGCGAGCGCGATGTGCCGCACGGGCCCGCCCGAGATCTCGCGAATCATCCGCACCATCTCGCGCTCGAGCAGATGCTGGAACGTCCACGCCACGTCCTCGCGCGAATGGCCCTCGAGCAGAGGTTTCAGCGGCGCCTTGTAATTCCGGTACTCGAACGAGTAGAGGCCGAGCTTGCCGGCGAGCAGGTCGCTGAACACGCGCAGACGCAGGCGCGGCCAGCCTTCGGCGTAATGACGCTTGCCGAGCCGAAAGCCGTCCTCGCGAGTGAACGTCGACTCGACGTTCGCGAGCAGACGCTCGTCGCGTTTTCCGAAGCCCGCGAGGCCGGTGATCTTGCCCTCGTGATGCCCGGCCTTGAAGCCGAGAATCTGCGTACACGCGCTGTAGAACTGCCCGAACGAGTTCGGGTAGAAGTACCGCTTCTTCGTGCGGATCGTGCGCCCGCGGCCCTCGGAGAAGGTGATGCATACGTCGTCGCCCACGCCGTCCGCGGTGACGATCAGCGCCTGCTGCGCCGCGCCGCTGCGATATGCGCTCGCCGCGTGCGCGTGATGGTGATCGATGTACCACGCCTTCGGCCGCACACCGAACTCTTGCTCGATGAAGTCGAGCACGCGCTCGTAGCCCGTC
>JANNKN010000673.1:0-1502 GCA_031396315.1 Deltaproteobacteria bacterium | reverse complement strand
TACGGGGCACTGGCGCCGAAGTCTCGGCGCGCGGCGTGGCGCAGCTCTACGCCGCCT
Source organism: Deltaproteobacteria bacterium (assembly GCA_031396315.1). GTDB lineage: Bacteria > Myxococcota_A > UBA9160 > UBA9160 > UBA6930 > VGRF01. The sequence goes on along the minus strand of JANNKN010000673.1, from coordinate 1,445 downwards.
GGTGCCACGGCTTCGTGCTCGATCAGCGCGACGCCGAGCAGCTGCGCGACGTCGCGGCGCTCGGCCTCGCCGCGCGCGCAGTCGACACGTTGATGCGCGACGTCGCGATCTCGGAAGCGCTCGCGCGCACCTGCCTCGCGCTCGCGGAAGAGATCCGTCGCGCTCAGAAGAGAGAAGCCAACCAGTGACCCTCGCGCTGGTGCCGGTGAAGAGGCTCGGCGCAGCGAAATCGCGGCTGCGCGGCGTGCTGGGCGAGCGTGCGGACGAGCTCACGCTCGCGATGCTCGCGGACCTGCTCGATGCGCTCGTCGCCTCGCCCCAGCTCGCGCGCGTCGTCGTGGTGACACCCGACGATGCGGTCGCGCAAGTGGCGCGCGCGTGCGGTGCGGCGGCGCGCGTGGCCGAGGACGCGGGGCTGAACGAAGCGCTCACGGCCGCGAGCGACGAGCTCGCTCAGGCGGACGAGGCGGTACTCGTGGTGTTGGGCGATGTCGCGGGTGCGACGCCGCGCGAGATCGCCGCGCTGTTCGCCGCGCTCGCCGAGCTCGGCGGCCGCGGCGTCGTGCTCGCGCCGTCGCGCGACGGCGGCACCGCTGCGCTACTGCGCGCACCGCGTCACGCGATGGGCACGCGCTTCGGCACCGGCAGCGCGGCCGCGCACCGCGCGCTCGCGACCGAGCGTGGCGCCGCGTATCGCGAGCTCGTATTGCCCGCGCTCGCGATCGACCTCGATCGCCCCGAGGATCTCGCTGCGCTGCTCGCGACCGAATCCGCCGCGGCGCCGCGCACGCGGGCGCTGCTCGCGCGCCTCGGCTACCGAGCCGCTTCCGCGGAGGCGACATGAGCGACGCGATCACGTTGACGCCGCTGCGCGGCATGCCCGAAGTGAAACCTGGCGCCGATCTCGCGGCACTCGTGCGCGAGGCTGCGCAGCGCTCGGAAGTGACGCTTCGCAACGGCGTGCTGTGCGTGTGCCAGAAGATCGTCTCGAAGGCGGAAGGCGCACTCGTCGACCTGAGAACTCTCACGCCGCGGCCCGAGGCGGTCGCGATCGCTGCCGAGGACGAGAAGGATCCGCGCCACATCGAATTGGTGCTCCGCGAGAGCGTGCGCACCGTGCGCCGCGCGAAGTACGTGCTGATTACGGAGACGATCCACGGCTTCGTGTGCGCGAACGCCGGCGTCGACCTCTCGAACGCCCCCGACGATCACACCGCAGTGATCCTGCCGCGCGACCCCGACGCCTCGGCGCGGCGCTTGCGCGCAGGGCTCGAGGCGGCGGGCTGCGGGCCGCTGGCGGTGGTTGTTACGGACACGTTCGGCCGGCCGTGGCGCGAGGGGCTCGTCGATGTCGCGCTCGGGGTCTCGGGCATCGCGCCGCTCGACGATCAGCGCGGCAGCACCGATCGCCGCGGCCGCGAGCTCCAGGTGACGATCCCCGCGAC
>JANNKN010000671.1:0-2919 GCA_031396315.1 Deltaproteobacteria bacterium | reverse complement strand
TGAATCTGATCTACCAGTTCTGGATCCACACCGAGCTGATCGACCGCCTCGGGCCGCTCGAGTGGGTGTTCAACACGCCGTCGCATCACCGCGTGCACCACGGCGCGAACGTGCAGTACCTCGACCGCAACTACGCCGGCATCCTGATCGTGTGGGACCGCTGGTTCGGCAGCTTCGAGCCCGAGGGCGAGCCCGTGCGCTACGGGCTCACGAAGAACATCGCCAGCTTCAATCCCTTGTACGCCGCGTTCCACGAGTTCGTGGCCGTGTTCCGCGACGCGCTGCGCGCCGGATCGCTGCGCGATGCGGCGGGCACCTTGTTACGAGCGCCGGGTTGGCAGCCGGGCGGGCGTGGGGCGACCGCGAGCGACCTCAAGCGGCTCGCGGGCCTGGCGCCGTGACGCGAGAGCAACGGATCGAGAGGACTTCGCGATGAATCGACTCGAAGGCAAAGTGGCGCTCGTGACCGGAGCCGCGCGCGGCACCGGCGAGCAGATCGCCCGCATGTTCGCGGCTGAGGGCGCGCGCGTGGTCGTCGGCGACGTGAGCGAAGACACGGGCCGCGAAATCGCGAAGCAGATCGGCGACGCCGCCCACTTCGTGCGGCTCGACGTCAGCGACGAGGCGAGCTGGCAGAGCGCCGTGGCCGAGGCGGGCGCGTGCTTCGGCAAGCTGAACGTGCTCGTCAACAACGCGGGCCTGCTGCACATGGCGTCGCTCGAGGACACGACGCAGGAGGCCTTCGATCGCCTCTACCGCGTGAACCAACTCGGGCCGTTCCTGGGGATGAAGGCGGCGGCGCCGGCGCTCCGGGCCGCGGGCGGCGGCTCGATCGTCAACATCGCGTCGATCGACGCGCTCACCGCCAAGAACGGCATCGTCGCGTATGCCGGAACGAAGTGGGCGCTGCGCGGCATGACGCGCGTCGCGGCGCTCGAGCTCGGGCGTTTCGGCATTCGCGTGAACACGGTCTGCCCGGAGGTCGGCGGCCCTGCGATGCGCGCGCCTTACGTGCCGGCGGGCATCGACCCCGAGAAGATCCTCGCCTACGGGCACGCCGTGATTCCGTACAACCGCAAGCGCGAGCCCGTCGAGCTGATCCGCGACGTCGCGCGCATGGCGCTGTTCCTCGCGTCGGACGAGAGCCTCTCGTGCACCGGGGCGGACTACGCCGTCGATGCGGGCGGCACCGCGGGCACGCTCGCGAAGTTCGGGCCCGGCACGTGAGCGAGGACGACGCAGCCGGCGACGGCGAACCGGCTGATGCACCCGCCGGCATCGAGGTGCCGCTCGCTTCGCTCAGCGAGGCGGCGCTGCGCGGCTTGATCGAGGCGTTCGTGATGCGCGAGGGCACTGATTACGGTGCGGTCGAGCGCAGCTTCGAGGGCAAGATCGCCGACGTGCGCCGCCAGCTCGAGCGCGGCGAGGCGCGCATCGAGTTCGATCCGCAGACCGAGAGCGTGAACTTGGTGCTCGTGACCTGAGCGGGCGGCGCGTGTGCGACGGTCAGCGCCGCGCCTTCCCGCGAGAAGGCTTGACGTCGTTCGCCCCGAGCGCGGCGCGAATCGTGACCACCGCATTCGGCCCCATGCCATGCAGCGCGAGCAGCTCGGCGTCGCTGCGCTGCGCGGCCTGCGCGAGTCGCGTGATGCCGGCGCTCGCGAGCGCGCGTTGCGCAGGCCTCGCGAGGCGAGGCAGATCGCTCGCGCTCGCGGGAGTCGCGGCGCGCTTGCTCTTCGCCATCGCCTACCTGCCCCCGGTCACGTCGAGCAATGCGCCCGTCACGTAAGACGCCGCCGGCGAGAGCAGCCACACGATCGACTCGGCGATCTCCTCCGGCGATCCCGCGCGCTGCATCGGGATCGTCGGCGCGATGCGGTCCGGGCGGCCGGGCTCGCCGGTGGAAGCGTGGATGTCCGTAACAACCAGGCCTGCGCGCACCGCGTTCACCCGCACGCCCTCGCTCGCGGTCTCGCGCGCGAGCCCGAGCGTGAAGGTGTCGATCGCGCCCTTGCTGGCGGCGTAATCGACGAACTCGCCGGGCGAGCCCAGCCGCGAGGCGCCCGAGGAGAGGTTCACGATCGCGCCGCCGCCTCCGCCGTGCCGCGTCGACATGCGCTTGACCGCCTCGCGGGCGCACAGGAACGAGCCGATCACGTTGACGCCGAACACGAACGCGAGTCGTTCCGCATCCATCGCCTCGACGCGCGCCTGCACCGCGCACACGCCCGCGTTGTTGACGAGCGCCGTGATGCGCCCGAGCTTCGCGTCCACCTCCGCAAAGAGGCGTATCACGTCCGCCTCTCGCGCGACGTCGGCCTGCACCGCGAGCGCGCGCCCGCCCGTGCGCTCGATCTCGGCCACGACGCGCAGCGCCGCCGCCTCGTCGCGCGCATAGTTCACGCACACCGCGAAGCCACGCGCGGCCGCGAGCTTCGCGGTGGCGGCGCCGATGCCGCGGGAAGCGCCGGTGATCAGGGCGACGGTCATGCGGCGAGCTTCTCGCGGAGGCCAACGGCATGGCGTGAGAGCAGGGCGGCCGCGATGAGCTGCACCAGAGCCGTTGCGCCTTCTCGCGTTGCAAGGGAAGCGAGCGAGTTCGTGCCCTCGCCTGGCGAAGTACCGGTCCACGCGATCAGACCGGTGAGCCCCAAGGCCGAGACAATCCTTGCCGCCCCATCGATGGCGAGCGCGAGGGCAAGTAGCACGCAGCCGACGCGGAGCGCATCGGAACCGGAAATCGACAGGGTCGGACTCGGCTCGTTCACCGGCGCCAACTTCTCCGCAATGAGACCGCGGGATCTGAAGAGAAGCCAGGCAGGGAAGATCGAGAAGAGCAATACGAAGGCGAGTGGGATGCCACCTGCCCAAAGCACCGAATCCAGCGCGTCATTCGAGTCGGATATAGCGAATATCTGC
>JANNKN010000666.1:0-2314 GCA_031396315.1 Deltaproteobacteria bacterium | reverse complement strand
GCGTTAGCTCGGCGGCGAACACGATGTCCGCGAGCGTGAGCGCATCGCCCACTAGGAACGCACGCGCTGGCGCGAGCGCTTGCTCGATGCCGGCGAGGTAAGTGTCCCGCGCTGCGCGGGCGCGTTCGTGCGTCGGGGGCTTCACACTTCCGCCGACGAGTTTCAGCAGATACACCTGCACGTCGCGCGCGAACACGAGGCTTGCGTCCAGGAACGCATCGATGCGGGACGCCGTGTAAGGGTCGTCGCCGTACAGGCGCGTACGCTCCGGGGCGAGCCGAACGACCAAGCGCGCGATCGCGTTCGACTCGAAGATGCCGATCTTCCCATCCGGGCTGAACGCGGCGGGGACGGTGCCGAACGGGTGTGCGGAGAGGAACGTGTCTGTCTTGCGCAGCGTGCCCGCGAAGCCGACACGCGCCTCGCGTCCAGTGCCTGCGGAAGTGTCCTCCGCTTCCAACGGGCGCGCGTCGAAGTCCCAGAGCCAGCGCGCGAGTTCGCGCGGCGGTGCGCCGCGTACCTCAACAACAACCCCGCACAGCCGCGCGGCGATGGTCGCCTTCGCGAGCCGCGGGTTCGGCAGATAGGAGAAGATGCGGAGCGCCGGCGCGCGTTGGGACTCGCCGATCGCTCCCTCAGGCGCGTTCACAGCGCCTCCACACGCGCCGGCGTGTGCTTGTGCCACGGCGTGCCCGCGACCCAATCGCGGTCTTCGCTGCGCGTCAGCTCGTTCGGCGAGACACCGGTCGCGACGCGTCCGCCGTTCGCATCTGGGAAATCGAGGCCGAGCCCGTTCGGCAGCGAGATGTGCCCGGGCTGCAGTCGGTCGTAGATCTCGACTGAAACTTCCGCGCTGCCGCACCGCGTCGAGAGCCGCACGCGGCCGCCGTCCGCAACACCTGCGCGCTTCGCATCGTCGGGATGCATCCGCAACGCGCCGTCGCGATCCTTCTTCCGCCACTCCGGATTGCGGATGATCGTGTTCGCGGTGAAAGAGCGGCGCTCGCCCGCGGAGAGGACGAGCGGGAAATCCGCGTTCACCCGCTCCGGCTCGCTCGCGAGGCCGTCGAGCTCGACGAACAGCTCGGGGATCGCGAGCTGAATGCGGCGGTTCGGCGTCGTCACTCGGGCGAAGCTCTCCTCCCATTCGTCGACCGAGAACGTGATCGCACTCTTGCTCGCGAGCATCGCGTCGAAGAGTGCGTCCGCCGCCTCCGGCGGCGAGCCTGTGAAGCCTGCGCGCGCGAGCGATGGCGCAATCCTGGGCGCCGCGATCTGGCAGATCGCCCAGACGCCTGCGCCTTCTGCGAGGCCCTCCGGCAGAAGATCGCCGATTGCGCGATAGACCAGGACCGGTGCGATCGCGGGCGGAAAGGCGCGTGCGCCGAGGAGCTGGAAGAACTTCGTGCGAAAGGCTACGCGGTTCTCGAGCCAGGCTTCGCGCAGCGCCACGACCACGTCCTTCGGCAGCGCACCGAGCGCCTCGGCGAGGCGCGCGTGCAGCTCCGCCTCGGAGAACAGACCTGGCAGCGGCGGCATCAGGGCCTTGCGCAGATAAAAGTAGTTGTTGGGAAACTCGAAGTTGAAGAAGACCGCCTCGGCTTTCTCGAACTGGCTCGCGACCGGCAGCACGTAATCCGCCAGCCGCGCCGTCTCGGTGAAAGCCACGTCGATCACCACCACGAGCTCGAGCGCGGCGAGCGCTTCGCGCATGCGCACGCCATCGGCGATGGAGTGCGCGGGATTTCCGCTCTCGACCAACATCGCGCGAAAGCGCTTGGGGTGATCGGTCAAGATCTCGTCGGGGACCAGGTTGCAGGGTGTGAGCCCGCCGATGATTTTCGCGCCGGTCACGGGCGTCGTGCCCCGCTCTTCTCCGTTGAAGGCCTGCGGGACGAGCGTGCTCGGTCGATACTCCGCGCCCTTCTTGCCGAAGTTCCCGGTGAGCAGAACGAGCAGCTTGTGCAGGTACGAGACCAGCGTGGAATGCAGGTTCATCTGCACGCCGAGGTCCTCAAAGGTGGCCAAGCTCTCGGCCGCCGCGATGCGCCGCGCCGCGCTGCGTACCTGCTCCTCGGGCACGCCGCTCTTCGCCGCATGGACCGCCACGTCGAGCGACGTGAAGTGCGGCAGCACCTGCTCGAGGCCGTCGGCGTGCTCCGCCAGCCAGTCGCGCTTTACCAGTCCCTCCTGCACGATCACGCCAATCATCGCTGCGAGCAGGAACGCGTCGCCGCCTGGCTTCACCTGCAGGTGGATGTCGGCGATCTCGGCGGTCTCGCTGCGGCGCGGATCGATCACGATCAACGTGCGC
>JANNKN010000659.1:0-2655 GCA_031396315.1 Deltaproteobacteria bacterium | reverse complement strand
CGAATCGCCTGCCCGCTGCGCGTGGACTGATACACCGCGTCCGCGATCTCCACCGCTTGCACGCCATCCCACACATCGGCGGCGAGCGAGCGCTTGCCCTCGAGCTTGTTGTGGAACTCGGCGAGCTCGGCCTTGAACGAGAGCAGCGTCGTCGACTCCCAGCCCTTCAGCTTTTCACGCAGCACCACGTCGAGATGCGGCTTGTAAGTCTTCTTACGCGGCGCGCCGGGCTTCGCTTGCTCGATCAACAAGTTGAACATCGGACCGTATTGCGCGCGGATCATGCCGCGATCGCCATACGCCTCGATCCAGGCCTGGTAACCCTTCCACTCGTTCCAGCTCGCGCCGTACTGAATGGGCGCCCCGCTCGACGTCTTCAGCACCGCGATCGCACGATCTTCGCTGCCCTCGACGTGCCACACGTTCTCGGTCGCGACGCCGTACGCCTCGACCACGTCTCCCGCCATCCAGCGCGCGAGGTCGGTCATGTGAATGCCGACGTCCATCATCGCGCCGCCGCCCGAATGGGGCCGTTTGTACATCCAGTCGGCCCGAAAGTTATGCAGCCCGTCGTGGCCGCCGTAGGTGCGAATTTCGTCGAGCTTGCCGATCCGGCCCGCCTCGATCGCCTGCTTCATGAACAGAAATGCCGCGTAGAAGCGATGATTGAAACCGACTGCGACGTGCTTTCCGCTTTGGCCCACCGCCGCGAGAATGCGGCGGCACGACTCGGGTGAGTTCGAGAGCGGCTTCTCGCACAGCACGTGCTTGCCCGCGGCGAGCGCCTCCAGGATGATCGCCTCGTGAAGTTGCACGGGCGTAGAGACGATGACGGCCTCCACGCTGCCGTCCGAGAGGAATGCTCGATGATCCGCTTCCACCCGCGCCCGCGTGCCGGCGACCGCGAGCCGCGCGGCCTCGAGGTTGGGATCGGAGATCGCGACGACCTCGTCGCCCGGATGCAGCGAGACGCTGCGCGCGCGCATTTGCCCAATCACACCCGCGCCGATCACACCGAACCGCATGCATCGCTCCCTGAACAATCGCTAGCGGGATTGCATCGGCGGATCCACTGCACAACCGAAGGTTCGGCTCGATGAATCCCCTCGCGGTGATCGTGCCCGCCGTGAACACGCTCGGCGACCTGCTCGGCTGTCTCGCGGCGCTGAGCCGCGAACGCGCGCGCACACCGCTCGACGTGCTCGTCGTGAACCGGCTCGGCGAGGCAGCCGGTGCGGCGATCCGAACCGACGCTCCTTGGGTGCGAATCCTCCCGGTGCCCGAGAGCACGACGATCCCGCAGATGCGCGCGCTCGCGTTTCGCGAGACGAAGTGCGAAGCGGTCGCGGTGATCGAGGATCACGTGATCGTGCCGGCAGGCTGGGCGGCTCGAGGGCTCGCGGGTTTGCGCAGCCACGCGGTCGTCGGCGGCGCGGTCGAGAACGCGGCGACCGAGACGCTGCTCGATTGGGCGGCCTTCCTGTGCGAGTACAGCCACTGTCTGCCGCCGCTACCCGAGGGCGAGGCGGAGTGGCTCACCGGTAACAACATCGTCTACCGGCGCGCGGTCGTAGAGAAGCACCTCGGGCTGCTCGACGCGGGCAAGTGGGAGAACGCGCTGCACGACGCGCTGCGCTCCGAGGGCATCGCGCTCTGGTGCGACCCGGGACTGATCGTCGGCCACAAGAAGCACTACACGTTCTGGGAGTATTTCTCGCAGCGCTACCTGTACTCGCGCTCGTACGCGGGCGCGCGCGCGGCGGACGCGAGCGCCGCGAAGAAGCTCGCGATGGGCGCAGCGGCGTTCGCGTTGCCGCCGCTGCTGTTCGCGCGCACCGTGCAGCGCATCCTCGCGAAGGGCCAACACACCGAGAAGCTCTGGCCGTCTCTCCCGCTGATCTCGCTGTTCGTGCTGGCGTGGGGCTTCGGCGAAGTGGTCGGCTACTGGTTCGGGGCGGGCGATTCGCTCGCGCGAGTCAAATAACAAGTGACCGGCGCGCCGAGGCAAGCGAAGCGAGCGTGGCTCGGCAGCCTGCTGCTGCTCGGCGCCAGCGGTGCGCTCGTGTTCTGCGCGCTCGAGGCCGCGACGCGCGGGGTCGAGGACGCGGCCGCGTCGAAGGAATTTGCGGGCGAGAGCTGGGCGATCTACGACGCCGATCTCGGCTACCGCCCGCGGCCAGGCTTCGACGGCTGGAACGAGCTCGGCCTGCGCGATGGCGCGATCGAGACGCCGAAACGTCGCTTCCGGATCCTGCTGCTGGGCGACTCGGTGGCGTTCTACGGTGATTCGCCCGCGGACACCTACCCGGGCACCCTCGAGCGCGAGCTCTCCCAAGACGCGACGCTCGCGCCGAGTGAAGTCGTGAACGCCGGCGTGCGCGGCTACACGAATTATCAGGAGACGCGCTTCCTCGAGAAATTCGGCGTGGCCACGCAGCCCGACCTCGTCGGCGTATCGTTCGTGTTGAACGATCTGCACGAGATCCTGCACCAGTTCAAGCTCGTGGATGGCGAGATCGTCGGGCAGACGTACTCCTTCTCGAGCACCGCGCAGCGACAGGTGCACAGCCGTGTCTATCAACTCCTCGCGCGGAGCCATTTCTTGGTGTGGCTGCGCCGCGAGCTCGCGATCTTCGACGACTTGATCGAGCTGTA
>JANNKN010000653.1:0-2494 GCA_031396315.1 Deltaproteobacteria bacterium | reverse complement strand
TTCGCGCTTCTGAAAAAAGAACAGCACGCCGATCTGGTGAAGGATGGGCAGCCCCGACAAGTCCGACAGCCACTTCCACTGCGGCAGTGAATCGAACGCGAGGCGCGTGTAGATCTCATCGCGGCCATAACTGCCGCGCGTGAGCCGGGACTCACCGCCGGACGATGCGCGCGCATGCGCGGCGCCGAAAGCATCGAGCAACAGCACGCGCTGCCCGGCCTTGCGCAGATGCCAGGCGGTCCACGCGCCGAACACGCCGGCGCCGACGACGATCGTGCTCCACGGTCTCGGCAACTCCGTCATTGCGCGCCCCCCCGCTGGCAGCGCCGCAAGCGCCGCCGCGCCCACGGCCGTCTTCACGAGCGCGCGGCGTGTGACGCGCACGCGCTCAGTATCCACCCAGCTTCGCGAAGCGATCCCGGTGGTAGCCGCCGTCGCCGAGCGTCTGCTCTGCTGCGCGCGCGCGCTTCAGGAACAGGCCGATGTCTTCTTCGTCGGTCATGCCGATGCCACCGTGCATCTGCACGCCTTCTTCGCCCGACAGGATGAACGTGTCGGAAGCGCGCGCCTTGGCGGCGCTGACGAGGCGTGCGCTGTCGTTCGCGCCAGCGTCGATGGCGCGCAGCGCCTCGAGCACGATCGCGCGCGTCAGCTCGACTTCGCAGAACCAGTCCGCGGCGCGGTGCTTCAGCGCCTGAAAGCTGCCGATCTTCACGCCGAACTGATCGCGCGCTTTCAAGTATGCGAGCGTGCGGTCGAACGCCTCCTGGATCCCGCCCATCATCTCCGAACCGAGCGCCGCGGCGCCGCGGTCGAAGACGGCATCGAGAACGTCGGCGGCGCCCCCCGGCGCACCGAGCGCTTCGTCGGGGCCGATCTCGACGCCTGCGAACTCGATCTGCGCAGCGTTGCGCCCATCGATTACGGTCGTGCGCGCGGTCCCGACACCCTTTTGTGTCGCGGGCACCAGGAACAGCCCGAGGCCGTCGCGATCGTTCTCGCCGCCCGACACGCGTGCGACCACCACGAGCGTGTCTGCGACGTGGCCGTCGAGCACGAAGATTTTCTTGCCCGAGATGCGCCAGCCGTTCGCGCTCTTCTCTGCGCGCGTCGCGGTGCGAACCGGCGTGAATCGCGGCGTCTCCTGATGCGCGAGCGCGAGGATGCGCGAACCGTCGCAGATGCCGCGCAGGATCTTCTCTCGCTGCGCCGCGCTCCCTGCGAGCTGCACGGCACTGCCCGCGAGCACGACCGTGCTGAGCATCGGGGTCGGCGCGAGCGTGCGGCCGAGCTCCTCGAGCACGATGCCGAGCTCGGCGTAGCCGAGCCCCGCCCCACCGAACTCCTCGCCGAACGGAATCCCCGCCCAGCCGAGCTCGACCGCCTCCTTCCACAACGCGCGCGAGAACCCATCCGCATCCCGCGAATCGCGCAGCCGCCGCATCTCCTTCACAGGACTCTTCGCCCGCACCAGCTCCCGCGCCGTCTCGCGAATCAGTTCCTGATCTTCCGAAAGAATCAAAGGCGACGACATCTGAACTCCTCAATGTTCGTGCGTGAGAGGCACACTGCAGGGCTGGTTGGCTGACGTGCGACCAGCCAAGACCGGTCATCTCGGATCTGAACTCACCTCGCCGCATGCGTCGAGCCACGCAAGCGAAGCGCGCAGCGAAGCCGGAGTCCTCGACGGCGAAGCGAAGTAAAAAAGGAGAAAAGCGAACCTCAATCCCCGGGAAGCCCTAATACACGCTTCGCGATGATGTTGCGTTGCACCTCCGACGTCCCACCCGCAATCGACTCCGCCTTCGACGCAAGCCAGATACGCGTCGCCTCGAGGTCGCTCTCGTCGAAGCCGTCGCCCTCCCAGCCGAGGCCTTGCACACCGGCGATGCGCGCGCGCGCGTCGGCGCGACGCTTGCTCAGCTCGGAGACGACCAGCTTGAACATCGACGTCTCGGGGCCAGGGCCACGGCCGGCCTTCGCCGTCTCCATGCTGCGCCGCAGCGACGCGGAGTATGCGAGCTGATCCATCTCCACGCGCGCGATGCGCTCGCGAATGTCGGCGTCGGGCAGCGCGCCCGGCCCGGCGCCGAGGCTCGCGCGCGCCCACTCGCCGAGCGTGCGCTTCTTCTTCGCCTGATAAGAGCCGCCGCCCTCGGAGAGCATCTCGCGCTCGTGTTGCAGCAGGCGCTTCGCGATCGTCCAGCCCGCGTTCTCTTGGCCGATGCGATGCGAGACCGGTACGCGCACGTCGTCGAAGAACGTCTGGCAGAAATCCGACGAGCCGCTGATCAGCACGATCGGCGTCGCCTTCACGCCGGGCTGATCCATGTCGAACAGCAAGAAGCTGATGCCGTCGTGCTTCGGTCCAGATTTGTTGGTGCGCACGAGGCAGAAGATCCAGTCCGACAGGTGCGCGTCGCTCGTCCAGATCTTCTGGCCGTTCACGACGTAGTCGTCGCCGTCGCGGACGGCCGCGCACTGGAGGCTCGCG
>JANNKN010000643.1:0-8257 GCA_031396315.1 Deltaproteobacteria bacterium | reverse complement strand
CTCGCTGCGAGGCGTGCGCGAGGCAAACCCGAGAAGCGCGCCAGCACGAGCGCGCCGAGGCGCAACACGACGAAGCCGAGCGCGAGCGCGGCGACGCGCAAGATCGGCCGGCTCTCGACTCCGCCTGCCGCCACCACCAGCAACACGGCGAGCGCGGCCGCCGGCGCCGCAGAAATGCGTCGCGCAGCCCAGCACGCGAGGCCGGCGAGTGCGCCGATCCCTGCGTACACCGCGACGACCAACAGCAGGCCGCGCTGCAGGTCGAGCGAAGAGGCGTTGGCCGCGATCCCCGAGCGCGCAAACTCGGCGATTCCGATCGTCGTGGCGACGCCGGCACCCGCGACCAGCGCCGAGATGCCGGGGGCTCCCGAGTCGCGTAGATCCACCCTCACCACGCGCGCGTCCTCCGGCTCAAAGCGAACTCGTATCGGTCGGCAGTCCGAGGAACATTCGGCCAGCGAGCTCGAGCGTGGGCGGTGCCACCATCAGGTGCTGCGTCGCGACGTGCGCGTCGCGGAAGATGCGCTGAAGCGGCGAGCTCTCGTAGATGGAAGTCGCGCCGCCGAGCTCGTACATGCGCAGCGCGACGCGCGCGGAGACGCGGGCGGCATGCGTCGTCGCGAGCCGCAGGTCGCGGCGTGCCTCGACCGGCACGGATTCGCCGGCGTTGGCGCACGACCACGCAGCTTCGACCGCGTCGCGAAGTAGAGCGCGCGCCGCGCGCAGCTCGGCTTCCGCCTCGGCCACCGCAGCCTGCGTCGCCGAGCGCTCGGCGAGCGTGCGCCCGCTGCCGCTCGGCTTCTTCGCGCGCGCGAGCGCCACCAGCGCGTCGATCGCTGCACGCCCGAGGCCGAGGCCGACCATGCCGATGCCGAGCGCGAGCAACGTGAAGTTCGGGAAGCGGAAGAGCGGGCGATCGGGCGGGTGCTCGCGCAGGAAGCCCACCACGCGTTCCGCGGGCACGCGCACATCGTGCAGAGCGAAGTCAGTGCTGCCCGTGCCGCACAGCCCCGAGACGTGCCAGGTGTCGAGGAATTCCACCTCGCGCGCAGGCACGAGCATCATGTGCATGCGGGGCGTGCCGTTCGCGCGGGTAAGCGGCACGCCGTTTTCCTGCAGCCGGCAGCCCGCGAGCACGAAATCCGCGTTCTGCGTTCCCGAGCCGAACGCCCAGCGCCCGTTCACGCGAAAAGAGTCGCCTTCGCGCTCGGCGGTGCCCATCGGCGCGAACACGCCGGAGAGCAGCGTCTTCTCCGGCGGCGCGAAAACGGCGCGGGCGGTTGCTTCGGGCAGCGTCGCGAGCGCGGTCGCGGAGGTCGCGGCGATGAAAGCGCACCACGCGACCGAGCCGTCTGCCTGAGCGAGCGCCTCGAACATCTCCGCGACGGGCCAGACCGGCAGCTCGAGCCCGCCGCATTCGCGCGGTGCCCAGCTCCGATAGAAGCCCGCGGCGGCGAGCTCGCGGTGCAGGTCGGCGGGAAGCTTGCGGGCCGCCTCGATCTCGCCGGCGCGCGCACGGATGCGTGGCGCGAGCTCGCGCGCCCGCGCGGCGGGCTCGGTCTCCGGCGCTGCGAATGCCGCGCTCACGCTAGTTTCCCGCCCGCCACGCCGCGCCCCAGCGATCCGCGAACGCGAGCTTGTCGACGGGTCGCCGCGAGATCGGGCCATGGCCGGCGCCAGCGGGCCAGCCCACCGGCACGGCGCAGGCCGTCGCCCACGGCTGCGGAATCGCGAGCAAATCGCGCACCTCCGGCTCGACCTCGCACAACAAGGTGGTGAGCACGCAGCCGAGGCCCTCGGCGCGGCAGGCGAGCAAGAAGTTCTCGACCGCGGTGTAGATCGAGGCGCCGCCGACGACCGAGACGCGCGGCTGCTTCGCGTCGGTGATCGCCATGTGCTCCGGGTTGAAGCAGAAGATCGCGACGAGCGGCGTGTCCGCGAAGTGCTCGGCGAGATGATCGCCCGCGGCGAGCGTGCGCTCCATTTTCGCCTTGGCCTCGGCGGGCGCGTTCGCGAGCGCCTTGCGATGCCCCGCGGAGTAAGCCTTCCAGCGCGCGTCGTAGAGCGCGCCGAGCGTTTGCTTGAGCGCGCGCTCGCGCACCACGATCACGCGCCAAGGCTGCACGTTGCCGCCGGTCGGCGCCCAAGCGGCGGCTTGCAGAATTCGGCCCGTCACGTCCGCCGGAATCACGTCGGGCTTGAGCCGCCGCACCGCGCGCAGGGTCGACATCGCTTCGTACAGTTCCATCGATCCTTCTCCTCGTGAGCCAATCGGGTCTGAACCTATTGGCTCAGCATCCCTTGAACGACGGCGGGCGCTTCTCGCGCAGCGCGTCCAGCGCCTCGCGATGATCCTCGCTGCGGAACGTGAGCATTTCGAGCGCCATCGAGGTGTCGAAGGCGGTGTTCAGCGCGTCCTTCACCAACTTGTTGACGGCTTGCTTGGTGAACTGCACGGCGAGCGGCGCGCCCGCGGCGAGGCGCACTGCGAACGCCATCGCCACCGCATCGAGCTCGGCTGCGGGCACGACTCTGTTGACGAGCCCGATGCGCTCGGCCTCATCGGCCTTCAGCGCGTCACCGGTCATTAGGTACTGCTTTGCGCGCGCCGGGCCGAGTAGCAACGGCCAGATCGCGGCGCCGCCGTCTCCCGCTACGACGCCCACTCTCACGTGCGGATCCGCGATCACCGCCGTGTCCGCCATGAAGATGACGTCGCAGAGCAGCGCGATCGACGCGCCGAGGCCGATCGCGGGGCCATTCAGCGCCGCAACGATCGGGAGCTCGACGTCGAGCAGGTCCCACACCAACTGCTTCCCGTCGCGGCGCGTCTCCTCGAGCTTCGCGGGATTCTGCAGCGCCGGGAACCAGCCGAAGTCGCCGCCCGCGCTGAACGCTTTGCCGCGCCCGGTCAGCAGCACCGCGCGCGCCGTACGCTCGCGCTTCAGCTCGCGGAAGAGACGCGCCAGCTCGCGGTGCATGTCGTCGTCGACGACGTTCAGGGGGCTCGCGGGATGCGCAATCACGACGCGCAGCACGTCGCCCACGCGCTCGAACTGGAGGTTCTTCCACGCCGACTCTTCGACTCGCGGCTCGCTCACTCGGCACCTCCACTCGCATCGCGGGGGGCGCAGCGTACTTGCGGGATCGCGCGCGCGCCGGGCTAGCGTTCAGTGCTGCTCGCGAAGGAGACGCCGCATGCCGCATCCGCCCGAAGAGATTCGAGCCGCGTATCGCCGCTACGTCGAGACGCGCGATCGGATCGAGGCCGGCGCGTGCGGCTGGGATGCGCTCGGCGAGTTCTTCACCGAGGATGCGGTCTTCATCGACCCGGCCTGGGGCCGCATCGACGGCCTGCCTGCGATCACGAAATTCCTGCAGGAGAGCATGGCCGGGCTCGACGATTGGTCGTTCCCCGAGGCTTGGACGCTGGTCGAGGACGACCGGCTCGTCTCGTTCTGGTGGAACCGCCTCGGCGGCAAGCGCGCGGACGGCACGCCGTACCAAGCGCCCGGCATCTCGATCCTCGATTACGCGGGCGCGGGAAAGTTCAAGCGCGAGCTCGACATCCTCAACATGGCGCACGTCGGCGAGCTGATCCGCGAGAGCGGCTGGCGCCCCCCTGCGAACTTCAACATGCCCCCGCGCAACCCCCGGCGCGAGTAGCGCGCGCGTGACCGAAGCCGCCGCGCCGAAGGAAAGCTTCTCCCGCTACCACATCACACTGCTCGCGCTGTTAGGGATCGCGACGCTCTACGAAGGCTTCGACGCCTCCATGCTGACGCTCGCGTCCGTCGACGTGCGGCGCACGCTCGGCATCGAGACGAGCGAGTGGGGCACGCTTTACGGCTGGACCCGAGTCGGCCTGATCGGCTCGTTCTTCTTGCTGATGTTCGCCGACCGCTTCGGGCGGCGGCTCATGCTGCTGCTCACTGTTGCCGGCTTCGCCTTGACGAGCGGAGCGACGGCGTTCTCCCAGACCAAGTTCGAGTTCATCACGTGGCAAACCTTCGCGCGGCTCTTCCTCACCGCGCAGTACGGCCTCGCGATCATCATCGCGGGCGAGGAGCTGCCCGCGGCGCTTCGCGCTCGAGGGATTACGTTCCTGACGAGCCTCGCGGCGATCGGCACGGTCCTCACTGCGCAGGTGATGCCGTTCTTCCTGCTCGAGGCGAAGCCGGGTGAGAGCTTCCCAGTCGGCAATTGGGCGCACGACGGTTCGCTCGCGCTGGTGGCCCGGCTCTCGTCGTGGCTCGCCTTGCCGTTCGACGGCGCGCACTGGCGCGGTCTCTATCTGGTAGGCGCGACGCCGCTGCTCCTGCTGCCCTTCCTCATGGCGGGAGTCCGCGAGACGCAGCGCTACCTCGAAGTGGCGGCCGCGCGCGGCGACCGCACGCTCGGCGAGGTGTTCCACGACCAGTTCCGCGCTGCCGCGCAGCTGTTTGCTCCGCGTTATCGGCGGCGGTTCTTCACCGTCGCACTGCTCTGGAACTGCGTGTACCTCGTGGTCGCTCCCTCCGTTGCCTACTGGTCGATCTACGCTCGCGAAGAGGTGGGGATGAGCATCCAGCAGGTCACGAACGTGATCACCGTGGCCTACGTGTTCGGCGCGTTCGGACACTTGGTCTCGGGTCAGCTCGTGGATCGCGTCGGCCGCAAGGCGACGTGTGCGGGATTCTTCGCGCTCGGTGCCGTCGCAATAGTGATGCTGTTCCACACGCGCAGCGTTGCGGGTCAGTACGTGTGGCACATCTCGACCGTGTTCCTGTTGAACGCGGCGATCGGCGCGACCCACGTCTACGCCTCTGAGCTCTTTCCCACCGCTTTGCGCGCAACGGGCTACGGCTGGTCCACCAACTTCTTCGGACGCGCCACCGAGTTCGTCCCGGTGCTGATCGGCCTGCTGATCGCACAGGGCCTCACGATCACGGGAGCGATCACGATCGTCGGGATCGGCCCGATCCTCGGCGCGCTGTTGATCGCGAAGTTCGCGCTCGAGACGCGCGGCCTCACGCTCGAAGAGATCCAGACCAAGCTCGACGCCGAAAGCGAAGCGGGGGCCTCGAAGGCCCCCGCTCGGAGTTGAGAATCGTTACGAGCGGCTACTCGCCTTGGCCACCGCCCATCGTGTAGGCCGCTTCGCTGTGCTCGGAGAGGTCGAGGCCGTTGAACTCGGCTTCCTCGTCGACGCGCAGGCCGCCGAACAGCAGACCGAGCACCTTCAGCAGGATGAAGGTCACGAGCGGCGCAAAGATCGCGACGATCAAGACGCCTTCGATCTGGACCATCATCTGCGCCGAGCGCGTCTCGATGCCCGCGCCGAAGGTCGTCGCGAACAGGCCCGCGCCGAGTGCGCCGAAGGTGCCGCCGACGCCGTGCACGCCGAAGGCGTCGAGCGAGTCGTCGTAGCCGAGCAGCGGCTTCAGGAACGTGACCGCGCAGTAACAGATCACCGCCACACCGAAGCCCATCGCGATCGCGCCAGCCGGCGAGACGTTGCCGCAGGCGGGGGTGATCGCGACGAGGCCCGCGACCGCCGCGGTCGCCGCGCCGAGCGCCGTCGGCTTGCCGCGGTGAATCAGCTCGATGGCTGCCCAGGTGAGCGTCGCCATCGAAGCCGCGGTGCTGGTGTTGAGGAAGGCGAGCGTCGCGAGCGGGCTCGCGCTGAGGGCACTACCGGAGTTGAAGCCGAACCAGCCCGCCCAGAGCAACCCAGCGCCAGCGAGGCAGAGCGGCAGGCTGTGCGGGGCCATCGGCTGTTTCCCGAAGCCTCGGCGCTTGCCGACCATGATCGCTGCCACGAGCGCGGAGAAGCCGCTCGTCATGTGCACCACGAGTCCGCCGGCGAAGTCGATCGCGCTCTTGCCGAACAGGTAGCCAGGCCCGGACCAGACCATGTGCGCGACCGGGCAATAAACCAGCAGCACCCAGAGCGCCATGAACGCCACGAACACCGAGAACTTCATGCGCTCGACGACCGCGCCAATGATCAGGGCGGGCGTGATGATCGCGAACATGCCCTGGAACATCACGAAGATGTATTCGGGGATGTTGCGCGGCGGCGACGCGAAGTTCGCCGTGACCGAGTCGAGCGTGATGCCGTTCAGCATGAAGCGCGAGAAGTCCCCGATGAAGGGACCCGAGCCGCCGAACGCGAGGCTGTAGCCGACCACGACCCAGAGCACGCCCACGACGGCCGCCGCGGCGAAGCACTGCACCAGCACGTTGAGCATGTTCTTTGCGCGGACGAGGCCGCCGTAGAACAGCGCGAGGCCTGGCAGGGTCATCATCAGGACCAGCCCCGAAGCGGCGAGCACCCACGCGGTGTCTCCCGAATCGATGACGGGCGGCGCGTCCTGCGCCAAGGCGGGCGCGGCGAGCGCGCTCGTGAGTGCGAACGATGAGCCGATAGCCGCGAGGCGGCGGGCGCGAGCGAACCAGTACATGTGGCCTCCATGGGGGAGAAGTCGGATGCGCTGAGAGCAAGGCCCGTGCCAGGCCTCGGTGAGCCGCAGCGACGTGCCCTGGGCCGAAGCGCGCACAGATCGCGAGCAGGCCCTGCCTGAAGTGTGAGCAGCACGACGCGCGCGGCCTATCTTGCGCGGCCACGCGAAGGAGCCGAGCGCTGGACTGGCAAGCCGCCGACTACGCGCGCCGCTACCCGGGCGCGCGCATCCTGTCTTACCGAGGCCGCTGGCCGCGCATCGACCCAAGCGCCTGGATCGCGCCCGGCGCCACGGTCGTAGGCGACGTCGAGATCGGCCGCGATTCGAGCGTGTGGTACGGCTGCGTGCTGCGCGGCGACGTGCACGCGATCCGCGTGGGCGCGCGCACGAACCTCCAGGACCTGTGCGTCCTGCACGTCACCAAGGACCGCTTCCCCTGCGTCGTCGGCGACGAGGTGACGGTCGGGCACCGCGCGGTCGTGCACGGCTGCCACGTGGCCGACGGCGCACTCGTGGGCATCGGCGCGGTCGCTCTCGATGGCGCCGAATTGGGCGCGCTCGCGTGGCTCGGTGCCGGTGCGTTGCTCGCTCCCGGCGCCGCGATCGCGCCCCGCATGCTCGCGCTGGGGACGCCCGCGAAGCCCGTCCGCGAGCTGCACGACGCGGAGCTCTCCGAGCAGCGCGAGCGCACGCTCGAGTACGTGCGCACCGCGGGCCGGCACCGCGCGTCGGCCGACGCCAGGGGCTGAGCCCGCAACCTGAATTGCGGTCGCGCGCGGCCGCGCCTGTGGACGGCACTCGCGCTGCGGTATCTCCTCGCCCCTACCGGGAGGACTCCATGGCGAGCGTGAAGGTTTCGGATCGGATCAGCGCGTCGGCGGACAAGGTGTGGGATTTGGTCGGCGACTTCGGCGGTATCGGCCGCTTCTCGAAGGGCTTCAAGTCCATCACCTGCGCGGGCAGCGGGGTAGGTGCGATCCGCACGATCACGCTGCCGAACGACGCGCAGATGCAGGAGCGCTGCGAGCTGCTCGACGTCGCGCGCCGCACCCTCGACTACTCGATCGTCGCTGGGCCGATGCCGATCGCGAATTATCTCGCGCGCATCCAGCTGTTCGAGGACGGGGATGGCACGCGCATCGAGTGGGGCAGCACCTTCGACCCGAACGGCATCCCCGAGGCGCAGGCGGTCGCGATGATCGAGGGCGTCTACAAAGGTGGGATCGTGGGGCTGAAGAAAGCGCTCGGCGCCTGACCGGGCGCGTTTCGCTCGCAGCGCTGCGCGGCTGAACCGCGCCGCACACGCCCGCGTCTTTGACGCGCGCCCGAAGCCGGCGCACTCGCGAGGAACGCGCCATGACCCCGGACCTGCTGGCCCATCTCGGTCTCGCCGCCGGCGCAGCGGCCGGCTCCGGCCTGCGCGTGTATGGCACCGTCGCCGCGCTCGGCTGGTTGCAGCGCCTCGGGGTGATCGAGCTGCCGGGTCCCCTCGAAGTGCTCGGCGCGTTGCCGGTGGTTGCGATCGCGAGCGCGCTCTACGTCGCCGAGTTCATTGCCGACAAAGTGCCCGCCTTCGACTCGATCTGGGATGCGATTCACACCTTCGTGCGCGTACCCGCCGCCGCGCTGCTCGCGTTCGCCGCGCTCGGCGATGCGCCCGAGACGTGGCGTGCAGTGGCCTCACTGCTCGCAGGCGGCGTCGCACTCTCGGTGCACGGCATGAAGTCGGGCGCGCGGCTCGCGGTGAACGCGAGCCCGGAGCCGTTCTCGAACTGGGGGCTGTCGGTCGCGGAGGAGCTCGCGGTCGCGGG
>JANNKN010000631.1:0-1578 GCA_031396315.1 Deltaproteobacteria bacterium | reverse complement strand
CTGAGCGGGCCGCCGTGGGTGGACCGCGAGGGGACGGCGATCCTCGACGGGGGCTGGAAGCTGATCGAGAACTCGACTCCGGCCCCTGGGGTGCCGGCCGTCGAGCTGTATGACGCGCGCCGCGACCCGCTCGACCAGCACGACCTGGCAGCCCAGCACCCCGAGACCGTGGCGCGACTGCGTGGCGCCCTTGCCGAGTGGCGCGCCGAGGTGGCGAAGGTTCGGCTCGAGACCCACCCGGCGGGCGAAGCCGGCTTGAGCTCCGATGAGATCGAGCGGCTCAAGAGCCTCGGGTACGTCCAATGACGCCAAGCGACTCGCGAATTCGGCCGCGAGAGGGGTAGAATGAGGCTGATTTGAACGCGTTCAATGGAGGCTCGGAACATGTCCCGCGATGAACTGATCCGCATGGCGAAGCACATGGCCGCTTGCACGCAGGCCGACCACGTCGAACAGGCGCCCGACGTGGTGCGCATCCCGGCGAGCCACTACCTCGACGAGGGCCGCGCGAAGCTCGAGAAGGACAAGATCTTCAAGCGCCTCCCGCTGATGCTCGCTTCTTCGTGTGAGCTGCCGAAGGTGGGCGACTACAAGTCGATCGACGCGGCAGGCACGCCGGTTCTGATCGCGCGCGGCACCGACGGCAGCGTGCGCGCGTTCGTCAACTCGTGCTCGCATCGCGGCACCCAAATCATTACGGAGACCTGCGGCAACGCGCGCCGCTTCATCTGCCCGTATCACGCCTGGGCCTTCGACCTCGAGGGCAAGCTCACGGGCGTCTTCCAAGAGAAAGATTTCGGCGCCGTCGATCGTGCGACCCACGGCTTGATCCGTCTGCCGACGCTCGAACGCGCGGGCTTGATCTGGGTGATTCTCGATCCGAAGTCGAAGCTCTCCATCGAGAACTACCTGTGCGGCTACGACGAGCTGCTCGCGAACTTCGGCTTCGAGGGCTGGTACTTCTTTTCGCGGCGCACGGTGAAGGGCCCGAACTGGAAGATCGCCTACGACGGCTACCTCGATCTCTACCACCTGCCGATCCTGCACAAGAATACCTTCGGCCCCGACATGCCGAACCGCGCGCTCTACTACCCATGGGGCCCGCACCAGCGCGTCACCGCGCTCGGCCGCACCGGCCCGACGCCCGGCGACGCCGGTGGCTCGGTGCCGCCGCCGCCCATCACGAAGCCGCCGGAGGAGTGGCCGATGAGCGCGCTGCTCAGCGGCGTGTGGACGATCTTCCCGCACATCTCGATCGCTTCGTTCGACGCGGGCGGCCGCGGCGTGATGCTCTCGCAGCTCTTCCCCGGCGACAGCGCGGGCCTTGGAAAGCGCGTAGCGGAATATCCGCGGATCGGGCTTGCGCGCGCCTGCCTTCTCCGAGGGGAGAGGTTGTTGAAGTAGCCCAATAGTCCACTGCACGAGAGCTTGGTGTGCTGTGTTTCCTGGAATCCGTTGGTGATGATGTGCAGCATGCTCTTACCGCGCAAGTGGTCGAGCAGATCGATCGCCCCTGGCACCAACCCCTTCTTGCGCGGGCACCGTTCGATGTACAAGTGGCCGATGGTGCGCGCCAGC
>JANNKN010000617.1:0-3754 GCA_031396315.1 Deltaproteobacteria bacterium | reverse complement strand
GGCCAACTCGGCAGCGCTCCGACGAGCGCGAGGATCAGCAGGACAATCAAAATCGTTCCGAGCATGGTGGAGCCTCTAAGTGTGATCAGTCGATTTCGTCTTCGATCTCGTCGCCGGCATCCTCGATCTCGTCGCCCAATTCTTCGACGGCTTCCCCGATGTTGTCGGGCTCGTCGTTGCAGGCGGTGAGCAGGGACGCCGAGGCGAGTGCGACAGCGCCCGCCAACGCCGCAATGCTGCGGCGTTGGCGGGCCTTGGCTGCTGTGCGCATGGGCTTTACATCCCGCCGCGAAGCTGGAGATCGTCGATGATCGACCTCACGCCTCGCGTGCCGCGCGCCACCGTGAGCGCGTTGATGCGATCGAGCTGGCTCGCGGCCTTGCCCGTCAGCCGGACGACGCCGTTCTCGGTCGCGACATGCAGCTCCGAATCCGCCAGCGAGGGGCGGGCATCGAGGCGCTTACGTACCGCCGCCGTGATTAGGTCGTCGCTCTCTGCGACGCCCGCCGCTGCCACATCGGGAACGACCTGGAGCTCGTTCTCGACGCGCAGCACGCCGTCGATCTTCTTCACTTCTCGCGCCGCGCGTTCCTTGTCGGCCGCGGTGTTCACCGTCCCGAACAGCGTCACGACGCCATCCTCGGTGTCGACGTTGACGCCGATCGGCGAGATGCCAGGATCCGTCATCAGGCTGAGCTTCGCCTTCGTCGTGATCCAGCCGTCCGAGTAGCCGTCGTCCTTGACGCCGGCCTGCTTGCCGTCGTTCCAGATCTCATGGTCGGCGAACTCGTTGGGGCTCTGGATCTCGCTCGCGACACGGCGCACGCCGTCGACGCGGCGCGCCTTCGCGATCGCGCGCCGATGCGCGCTGAGCGTCTTCGCGTCACCGCTCAGGACGACGACGCCCTGGTTGACAGACTTCACCTGGATCGAGCTCTGCGCGAGTGCGCCATCGTTCTTCAGCGCGGTCTGCACTGCGATCTTGATGGCATCGTCCGCGATCGCGGTTGCCTTGCGCTCCGGCTGCGGAACCACCGCCAGCAGGTTGCGCACGTCCACCACGCCGTCGATCGCTCGGACGCGCTGCTCGGCCTGCGCCTTCTCGGCCTCCGAGCTCACTTTGCCGTGGAGCGTCACGTGCGCGTCGAACGTATCGACGTGAATGCCGACGCCGTTCACGAGGTCGTCGGTCAGGAGCACCGTCTTCGCCTTCGTGGTGAGCCAGGCGTCATCCGGTTGCTCCGCGAATGCGGGCGTGACCAGCAGCAGCGCTGCCGCGACGGCGGCGACGCGTAGAATCTCGCTTCGGGTGCTCATGAACGGAGCCCCTTCGTAAAGTCGTCGATCTGTTTCTCGGCGAGCTCCTTGGTGATGCCGTGGCGCGTTTGGATTCGGCCAACCAGCTCCATTCGCTTGCCGTCGATCAGGTCGAGATCGTCATCCGTGAGCTTCGCCCACTGCTGCTTGACGTTCCCCTTGAACTGCTTCCAGTTGCCCTGGACTTGGTCCCAATTCATGGAATTCCCCTTTTGACGCAGTGTGAATGCGTCGGTTGGCGCTTGGCTAAAGCACGGACCGTGCCATGCGCTGCCACCGGCCCAACGATCTTGCGGGTGCGGATGCGGGCGCGTGAGCGATCGGCGCAGACTCAGAGCGAGGGTCGTTTGTACAAACTGCCGATCGGAAGCCGGTGGCTCGGCATAGGAGCGCAGCGTGAATACGCGCACGGAAATCGACAGCATGGGAAGCATCGAGGTGCCTGCCGAGGCGTATTGGGGGGCGCAGACGGAGCGCGCGCTTCGCCACTTCGCGATCGGCGGCGATCGCGAGCTCGTACCGCGCGCACTGATCCGCGCGTACGGCGTGCTCAAGCAAGCCGCGGCGGAGGCGAACGCGGCGCTCGGTGAGCTCTCGAGCGAGCGAGCGCGCCTGATCGAGCGCGCCGCTCGAGAGCTGATCGATGGCACGCTCGACGCACACTTCCCATTGCGCATTTGGCAATCCGGCTCGGGCACGCAGACCCACATGAACGTGAACGAGGTGATCGCGAACCGCGCGAACGAGCTCGCCGGCGGAGCGCGTGGCGACAAGGCGCCGGTTCACCCGAACGACCACGTGAATCGCGGACAGTCGACCAACGACACCTTCCCGACCGCCATGCACGTGAGCGCGGCGCTCGCGCTTCAGCATGCGCTCGAGCCCGCGCTCGCGGACTTGCTCGCAACGCTCGATCGCAAGAGCGACGCGTACCGCGACCTCATCAAGATCGGACGCACGCACCTCCAGGATGCCACTCCGCTCACGCTCGGGCAGGAGATCGGCGGCTGGGCAGCGCAGCTCCGTCTCGCGAAGGTCGGCATCGATGCCGCGCAACCATTGCTCTGGCAGCTCGCGATCGGCGGCACCGCAGTCGGCACGGGCATGAATGCACATCCGCGCTTCGCGGAGGAAGTCGCGCGGCGCCTTGCGGCGAAGACCGGGATCGCGTTCGCGCCTGCGCCCAACAAGTTCGCCGCGCTCGCGGGCCACGAGCCACTCGCCGCACTCTCGGGCGCGCTCGGCACGCTGGCCGGCGCGCTTCTCAAGGTTGCGAACGATGTGCGCTGGCTCGCGTCGGGCCCGCGCTGCGGGCTCGGCGAGATCCGGATCCCCGCCAACGAGCCCGGCTCGACGATCATGCCCGGCAAAGTGAATGCGACTCAGGCAGAAGCGCTGGTCATGATCTGCCTGCGGGTGTTCGGCAATCACACGACCGTCAGCGTGGCGGCCAGTCAAGGCAACTTCGAGCTGAACGTCTGCAAACCGCTGATCGCTCAGGTCGTGCTGCAGTCGATCGAGCTACTCGCCGACGGCATGCGCGGCTTCGAGGCGCATTGCCTGCGCGGGCTCGAGCCCGATCGCGATGTGATCAGCTCGATGCTGGAACGCTCGCTCATGCTCGTGACCGCGCTGGCGCCGCACATCGGCTACGACGCGGCCGCGCGCATCGCGATCAAAGCACACGCCGAAGGCAGCTCGCTGCGCGAAGCCGCCCTCGCGCTGGGCACCATCAGCGCGGAGCAGTTCGACATGTGGGTGGATCCGGCGAAAATGCTGGGCGGAACACGAGAACAAGGCGGCGTCTAATCGATCGACGCCGGCGCGCCCTCGCCTTCGGAGTGCGGCGCGAACGGGCCCACCACACACGGTGCGTGCCAACACGGGCAAGCCGTCGCGACGAGCCGGCTGGGCTCGCCGAGAGCGCACTCCGGGCTGCAGCAGCCCGCGTACTCGGAGAGGCCCGCGCAATGACAGCCGTGATTGCGGCAACCATGCAGCGACATTGCGCCTGGCCTCCCCTCTTCGTTCGCGCTCAGTTCCGCGCGCTGGGAAGGGTCGTCGTCGCGGATTCGTCTGCCAGCACGATCTCCACGCGTCGGTTGGCTTGGCGGCCCGCGCCATCGACGTTGGACGCGACCGGCATCGACTCGCCCAACCCGCGCGACTCGACGCGCAGCGCGGCGACTCCGTGCGACCTGAGGAACGACGCCACCGAGTCCGCGCGACGTTCCGACAGACCCTGGTTGTACGCATCGCCGCCCACGCTGTCGGTGTGTCCCTCGACCGCGATCCCGCGGCCTGGGAATTCATTCAGCAGCCCCGCGACCTCGCCGAGCGCGAGCTGCCAGAGCAATGGTTGCGCGGCATCGATGCCGACCTTCGCGAGACGGAGCTGCGCTGCCCAGCCGCCGATCTCCTGCCCGAGCGTGAGCGG
>JANNKN010000615.1:0-9364 GCA_031396315.1 Deltaproteobacteria bacterium | reverse complement strand
ACCACGCGCGCGCCGCGCGGCAGCTTCGCCGCGAGCTCCAGCGGGGTGAGCACGCAGTCGGCGAGCACATCTGCGCGTGCGACGCCGGCGCGCGACACGCACGCGGCGTAATAAGAGCCGCGGCGCGCATCGAGCAAGGCTGCGACGGGCGTGTTCATGCCAGCGCCCGCCTCCGCCGCGCTCGCGCACAGCGCAGCGAGCGTCGATACCGCAGCGACGGGGCGCGCATCGCTCAGCGCGAACGCCTTCACGGTCGCGAGCCCGATGCGCAACCCGGTGAACGAGCCGGGGCCGATCGAGAGCGCGAAGGCCTCGATGTCCGCGAGCTTCGCGCCCGCGTTCGCGAGCAGCTCGTCGATCAGGGGCAACAAGCGCTCCGAGTGCAGCCGCGCGTCGCTGTTCGCGCAGACGGCGATCACTTCGTCGCCGCGCGCGAGCGCAACCGAGCACACGCGCGTGGCGGTCTCGATCGCCAATGACAAGGGCACGGCCACGCGGCCTACAAGTTCCGGAAGAAGCCGATCACGTGCTTCGTGAAGTCGTTGTAGAGCGCGAACACCATCAGCGTCATCAGCAGCGCGAAGCCGACGGTCTGCGCGATTTCTCGCGCGCGCAGCGTGAAGCGATCGCGGAGCGCAGCTTCGAGCGTGTACATCACGGCCTGCCCGCCATCGAGCACCGGGATCGGCAGCAGATTCAAGACGCCGAGATTGATGCTGATCATCACGAACAGGCCGAGGAAGTATTGCCAGCCGAGGTCCCACGCGATCTTCGATTGGCGCGCGATCTCGATCGGCCCGCCGATCGCGTCGCGGCCGACGCGGCCCGAGACGATGTGACCGAGGCCAGCAAAGAAGCGGCTCACTTCCGTTTTCGTCATGTCGATCGCGCGCGGGATCGCGATCAGCGGATTCCGCACGCGCTCGACTTCGACGGCGCCGCGCGCGAGCGCGACCGCGCCCGCGATCCCGACCCGATAGATGTCCTCGGACACGCCCGCGATGATCTCGGTCTTCATCTTCAGCGGCGCGATCGAAGCCTTCTGCAGCGCGCCGTTGCGCACGTACTCGACCGCGAGAGCGCGGCCTTCGCTCGAACGCACCGCATCCTGGAAGGTCTGGAAGCTGCCGACCAGGTGACCATCGACGGCTGTGAGCACGTCGCCCGGCGCGAGCCCGGCTTTCGCAGCGGGCGTCCCCGCGACGACCTCGTTCACGATCACCGCAGTGATTACGCCGAGCGCTTCCGCGGAGCCGAGCGCCGGCACGCGCACATCGAGCTCTTTGGCGGGCTCGCCGCGTGCGATGCGCAGCAGCGCAGTGTCCCTCGCCGCCGCGTAGCGCGTCTCGAACGCGAACCACTCCTCGAGCTTCGCGCCGTCCAGGGCCACCACGCGATCTCCCGAGCGCAGCCCGGCAAGCGCAGCCGCGCTCTTCGGCGACGGCACCGCGAGCACCGCGAGCTGACGCTCGTGGTGAACGCCGATCCAGCCGAAGCGCCCGGCGACGCCCATGGTGTCGGTACCGCTGCGTTCCTCGGCCGTGATTTCGAGTTCGCGCTGGGCGCCGTCGCGTGCGAGCGTGACGCGAAACGTCGCGCCCGGCTTCGCGCGAATCGCCTCGTCGACTTCGGTCCAGCTCTGCAGCGCCGCGCCGTCGATCGCGACCACGCTGTCGCCCGGCCGGACACCGGCTGCCGCCGCGGGCGACTCGCGCTCTACACTGCCCACGATCGCCGCGGGACGATCGACGCCGACCCATAACACCGCGAGGAACACGGCAATCGGCAGCGCGAGGTTCACTGCGGGGCCGGCCGTCACGATCGTGAGCTTCTTCCAGAGCGGCGCCGCCGGCAGCGAGTGGCCGTAGTCGGCGCGCGCTGCGGGCGAATTCTCCTCGCCGGGATTCTCGCCTAACATCTTCACGAAGCCGCCGAGCGGAATCCACGAAATCACGAACTCGGTGCCGTTGCGCACCCAGCGCAGCCGGTGACGTCCGAAACCGATCGGGTTGCCGAAGCCGATCGAGAACTTGAGCACGCGCACGCCGCACGCCGCACGCGCGCGCCGCCAGGAAGTGTCCGAGCTCGTGGAGCGTCACGAGCACGCCGAGCACGAGCACCACCGGCAACAGATTATTGAAGCCCACGATCAGCCAGTTCATCCGCGCAGCTCCTCTACGCACTCGCGCGCGCGGCGCCGGGCGTCCGCGTCGACAGCGAGTACGTCGTCCAGACTACCGAGCGCGCCGCCGCCTGCCGCGAGGTGCGACTCGAGCACGCGCGCGTTGGTGCGCGCGATCGCCCCGAAGCCGACCTCGCCCGCGAGGAACGCCGCGACCGCGACCTCGTTGGCGGCGTTGAATACGGCCGGCGCGGCCTCGCCGCCTGCCAGCGCGGCCCAAGCCAGCTCGAGGCACGGGAAGCGCTTCGGGTCGGGCGGCTCGAAATCGAGGCGCTTGATCTGCGCGAGATCGAGCCGCGGCAGCGCGAGCGGCAGGCGTTCGGGCCAGGCGAGCGCGAGGGAGATCGGCACGCGCATGTCGGGCATACCGAGCTGCGCGAGCACCGAGCCGTCCACGTATTCGACCAGCGCATGCACGATCGACTGCGGATGCACGACCACACCGACCTTCTCTGCCGGGAGATCGAACAGCCAGCGCGCCTCGATCACTTCGAGCGCCTTGTTCGCGAGCGTCGCCGAATCGATCGTGATCTTCGGGCCCATCGCCCAGTTCGGATGCTTGAGCGCCTCGGCCACCGTCGCGCGCTCCATCTGCTCCGAGCTCCACGTGCGGAACGGCCCGCCCGACGCGGTGAGCACGAGCTTCGCGACGTCCTCGCGGCGCTGGCCGGCGAGCGCCTGGAACGCTCCGCTGTGCTCCGAATCGACGGGCAGAAGGGTTACGGAGTTGCGCTCGACTTCGCGGCGCACGAGTGCGCCCGCCATCACCAGTACTTCCTTGTTCGCGAGCGCGACGTCGCGGCCCTTGCGAATCGCGGCGAGCGTCGGCGCGAGGCCGACGGCGCCGACGAGGCCAGAGACGACGCAGTCCGCCGGCGACTCGGCGACGGCGATCAAGCCGTGCGTTCCGACCTCGATGCGCGGCGCGTCCGCGCCGAGCTGCGCGCGCAATGCGTTTGCGCCGGCGGAATCCGCGACCGCCACGAGCGACGGCCGAAAGCGCCGCACTTGCGCGGCGAGCTTCTCGATCTGCTTGCCCGCAGCGAGCGCCGTCACCTGATAACGCTCGGGAAATTCCGCTGCGACCGCGAGCGTCTGCTCGCCGATCGAGCCCGTGCTGCCGAGCAGCGCTAGCCGCTTCACTGCGGGTCCTTGAGCTCGCTCCGGCCACTGCGCACCTGGGCGCTCGTCAGGCCGAAGCGCCGCTCGCGCCGCTGATACTCCGCGATCGCACCCTCGAGACGCCCGCGATCGAAGTCGGGCCACATCGCATCGCTCGTCACGATCTCGGCGTACGCGATCTGCCACAGCAGGAAGTTCGAGACGCGGTACTCGGCGCCAGTCCTAATCAGTAGGTCGACGTCCGGCATCTCGGGCTCGTCGAGATACTGGACGAACAGTTTCTCGGTAAGCGCATCCGGCGAGAGCCGCCCGAGCTCGGCGTCGCGCATCATCCGCCGCGCGGCCTCGACCAGTTCGAGACGCCCGCCATAGCTGAGTGCGAAGACGAGGCGCATGCCGGTGCAGTGCGCGGTGCGCGCGATCGCGTTCTCGAGCGAGCTGCGCACGCCGAGCGGCAGCCGATCGCGCTTCCCGATCGCGAGAATGCGCACGTTCTTCTCGATCGCCTCGGGCAGCTCCTTCTCGAAGAACTCCTCGGGCAGGCGCATCAAGTAGTCGACTTCGGCCTTCGGGCGGCTCCAGTTCTCCGAGGAGAATGCGTAGACCGTGAGCCACTTGACGCCGAGCTCGCGCGCCGCGCGCACGATGCCGCGCACCGTCTCCATGCCCGCGCGGTGCCCGTCCGTGCGCGGCAATCCGCGGCTCTCGGCCCAGCGCCCGTTGCCGTCCATGATGATGGCTACGTGGCTCGGGATTCGGTCGGGGCGGTGCTCGGTCACGGGTGGGGTTGCTCGAAAGTGACGCGCGGGTTTGCGCGGCTGGTCGCGCAGGCCGCCGAGAGCGAGGCGGTCGGAATCCGCGGAGCGGGCGGTCTGCTCGCGGAGGCAGCACGCGTGGCGATTCGCTGCATTGCGCTCAGACCTCCAGAACTTCTTGTTCCTTGTGCGCGATCATCTCGTCGATCTTCTTGACGTGGTCGTCCGTGAGATCCTGCACTTGCTTCTCGACGCGCCGCTTGTCGTCGGCCGAGATCGTGCCGTCGTCCTCGAGTTCCTTGACCATCTCCATCGCGCCGCGGCGCGCGTCCCGCACGCCGATCTTGTGCTCTTCGGCCATCTTCTTGACTTGCTTCACCAAGTCTTTGCGACGCTCCTCGTTGAGCGGCGGGATCGGGATGCGGATGATCTTGCCGTCGTTGTTGGGCGTGAAGCCGAGGTTCGCGGCTTTGATCGCGCGTTCGAGGTCGGCGATCGCGCCGCGGTCGTACGGCGAGACGACGATCAAGCGCGGATCGGGCGCCGAGAGATTCGCGAGCTGGCGCAGCGGAGTCGGCGTCCCGTAATAATCGACGTTCACGTTCTCGAGCAGCGCCGGGTTCGCGCGGCCCGTGCGGACCTTCTGAAGCTCGATGCGCAGGCTGCGCAACGATTTCTCCATCTCGTCCTTCGCCTCGCCGAGCACGATCGCGGTGTCATCCCCTGCCATGCGCGTCCCCTCCAGCCCAATGCTTGATGCGGTCAGCCCGAAATCACCGTCCCAATCGATTCCCCGGCGACGACCTTTCGGATGTTGCCTGCGACCGTCATATCGAACACGACGATCGGCAACCCGTTCTCGCGACAGAGCGCGATCGCGGCCTGGTCCATGAATGCGAGCCCTTGCTTCATCACGTCGTCGTAGCTGAGGCGCTCGTAGCGCGTCGCGCTCGCGACTTTCGCCGGATCCGCGGTGTAGACGCCGTCCACCTTGGTCGCCTTCAGCACGGCGTCGGCGCCGATCTCGGCGGCACGCAGCGCGGCGGCGGTGTCGGTCGTGAAGTACGGGTTGCCGGTGCCTCCGGCGAAGATCACGATGCGGCCCTTCTCGAGGTGGCGCACTGCGCGACGCCGAATGTACGGCTCGGCGACTTCGCGAATGTCGAGCGCCGACAGCACGCGCGTCGAGAGGCCGAGCTTCTCGAGCGCGTCTTGCATCGCCACCGCGTTCATCACGCTGGCCATCATGCCCATGTAGTCGGCGGTCGCGCGGTCCATGCCTTCGTTCGCGGCGCTGACGCCGCGGATGATGTTGCCGCCGCCGATCACGATTCCGAGGTCGGCGCCGTCATTCTTGACGTCGCGGATCTCCTCGGCGAGCTCGCGCAACACGCTCGGCTGGATGCCGAAGCGCGCATCGCCGGCCAGCACCTCGCCCGAGAGCTTGAGCAGCACGCGCTGGAATTTCGCCATGTGCGCTCCTCCGCCGCAGGTCCGCGGCGCTTGTTACTCCCCGCTGGTCTCGCCCAGGCGGAAGCGTACGAAGGCCGTGACCTGGATCGGCGCGCCGAGCTTCGCGCCGGCGTCGGCGAGCAGCTTCGAGATCGTCTGATCCGGGTCCTTCACGAAGGGCTGCTCGAGCAGGCACACCTCCGCGTAATACTTCTTGATCCGACCCTCGACGATGCGCTCGACGATCTTCTCGGGCTTGCCGTCGCCAAGCGCCTGCTTGCGGAAGATCTCCGCCTCCTTGTCGAGCAGGTCGCGCGGCACGCCGTCTCGGTCGATCGCGACCGGGCTCGGGTCCGCCGCGGCGACGTGCATCGCGAGGTCCTTCGCGAGCGCGTTCACTGCATCCCCGCGCGCCGTCGTCGCGAGCCCGACCATCACGCCGAGCTTGCCGCCCGCATGGATGTAGCCGCCGGTAACTCCGCCGGAGACCGCGAGCCTCTCGACGCGCTTCAGCTGGATGTTCTCACCCATCTTGCTGATCGCGGTCGCGATCACGTCCGAGGCCTTCGCGCCCCCTACGCTCGCAGCGAGCACCGCAGCGGGCGAGGCTGCGTTCGCGCCGATCGCCGCTCGCGCGAGCGAGCTCGCGAGCGCCTGGAAGTCGGGCGTCTTGGCGACGAAATCCGTTTCACAGCCGAGCTCGATCAGTGCAGCGATGCCGTCGCCGCTCGCGATCGCGATCGTGCCTTCCGAAGTCTCCTTGCCCGCGCGCTTCACGGCCTTTGCGAGTCCGCGCTCGCGCAAGAGAGCGACGGCCTGTGTCTGGTCGCCGTTCGCGTCGGTGAGCGCCTTCTTGCAGTCCATCATCGGCGCGCCGGTCTTGTCGCGCAGATCCTTCACGACTTGTGCGGAAATCTCGGCCACGGTCGGTCTCCGGTCCTAACGACGTTTCGATGCGGTTCGTGCGCGCGCGGGCTTCGCCTCGCGCCGGGAGCGCTACTCGGCCGGCGCGTCGCCACCTTCCGAGTGCCCGCCGCCCGGTCGGCGCTGCTGCCGGGGGCCCGCCGAGTGCGCGCCTCCGACTTGTCGCCCGCGCCGCGGCGCCTGCTTGATCTCGATCACGCGGCGGCCCGCTGCCGTCGTCTCGCCGCCGTCTCCCTTCGCGGCGCCCCCGTCGCTCGACGTGATGCGCTCGTTGAACGCGTTCGCGCCGTCGATGCACGCGTCGGCCGCGAGCCCGAGGTAGAGCTCGAGCGCACGGATCGCGTCGTCGTTGCCCGGGACCACGAAGTCGATGCCGTCGGGATCGCAGTTCGAATCGACGATCGCGACGATCGGAATGCCGAGGCGCCGGGCCTCGGCGATCGCGATGTGCTCCTTCGCGACGTCGATCACGAACATCGCGTCGGGCAGCTTCGACATCTCGCGGATGCCATCGAGCGACTTCTTGTACTTCTCGACCTCGCGCGAGATGCGCGACAACTCCTTCTTCGAGCGCGACTTCTGCTCTTCCTCGCTGCCGAGGATCTCGAGCTGCTCCTTGAACGTCTCGAGCGACTTCCGCACCGTGCGCCAGTTCGTGAGCATTCCACCGAGCCAGCGATTGTTCACGTAGAACTGGTTCGAGCGCTGGGCCTCCTGCTTCACGATCTCTTGGGCCTGCCGCTTGGTGGCGACGAACAGCACCTTGCCGCCGGAGGCGACGGTTTCGCGCAAGAACTCGAGCGCGTAGTCGAGGCGCGGAACGGTCTGATCGAGGTCGATGATGTGGATGCCGTCGCGCTCGCCGAAGATGAACGTCCGCATGCGCGGGTTCCAGCGGCGGGTCTGATGGCCGAAGTGCGCGCCAGTCTCGATCAGGCTGCGAACATCGGGGCGACGGCGCGCGGTCATCGCGGCGGTCATGGCGCTCGCCGCTGCGGGCACCGGAGTGGCGGGCGGTAAGCCCTGGCCTTCGGACATGGAAGCTCCTTCGCGGTTGTTCTTCCGCCCCGGCCGCGATTCCCCAAACCCGCGCCTGATTCCGGAGGCTCTCTGCCGGCCGGGGGTCGCGGGACCGCTGGGGCGGTCCGGATGCGTGATGAGTGGGCGCGGAGTTAGCAGACAGGGTTGGGGGGCGATAGGAGGGAGGTGGGTGCGAACAGCGGGCCGAACGGGGTCAGGGCGGGCCGCTGCGGCGAAGGGCTCGCGCGTCTACCCCGGTGTCCGGGCTTCGAGTGCCGGAGCGCATCGGTTCCGGACGCTTCCTGCTGCGCTTGATTTCGCCTTCGCGGCCCGCCCTGACCCCGTTCGGCCCCTTGCTTGGCCCGACCATCACACTTTTCTTGGGGAGGGCAGTGAGGAGAGTTCGATGCGGGTGGGCGATTGCGGGGGCCGGGGGGATGTTGCGGAGAACGGGGCGAGCGGGGACGGCGGCGGGCCGCTGCGGCGAAGGGCTCGCGAGTCTGCCTGGGTGTTTTGGGGCGCGGAGTGGCGGAGCGCTTCGGTTCCGGACGTTTTCTGCTGTGCTTGATTTCGCCTCCGCGGCCCGCCGCCGTCCCCGCTCGCCCCTTTTGCTTGGCCCGCTCGTCACGCTCTTTTGGGGAGGGCAGCGGGGAGAATTCGATGCGGTGGGCGGTTGCGGGGCGCGGTTTGCGTTGGTGGCGTGCGGGGCTGCGGCCTAGGTCGTGTAGTCGGCGTTGACTTTGATGTAGTCGTAGGAGAGGTCGCAGGTCCAGAGGCGGGCGCGGCCTTGGCCGGCGCCTAATGAGATGGCGATCGAGATTTCGGGGGAGCGCAGGCGTTTGCCGGCGGCTTTGCGGGCCTGTGGGCCGGTGCTGGCGCCGTTCGCGAAGACCGGTACGCCGCAGAGCACGATCGTCGTCTTGGCGAGGTCGAGGCTGACGCGTTCGGCGCCGACCGTCTGCAGGATGCGGCCCCAGTTGGGGTCGCCGCCGAAGAGCGCGGTCTTCACGAGCAGCGAGTTGGCGACACGGCGACCCGCGGCGTCGGCCTCGGCGTCGCTCTTTGCTCCGCTGACGTCGATCGTGACGAGCTTGGTCGCGCCCTCGCCGTCCCGCGCGAGCATCTTGGCCAGCTCGGTCGCGACCTCGAGCAGCGCGCCAGCGAGCTTCGCTGCGGGGTTGCCGCTCGCGCTCGCAATCTTCGCTGCGCCGCTCGCGCCGTTGGCGAGCACCACTGCGGTGTCGCTCGTGCTCGTCTCGCCGTCGATCGTCACGCGGTTGTAGGTGGCGTCGGCAATCTCGCGCCAGATTCGGCGCAGCACCGCGGGTGTTACGGCGGCGTCGGTTGCGACGAACGACAGCATGGTGGCCATGTCGGGCTCGATCATGCCGGAGCCCTTCGCGATGCCGGCGGCGGTGCAGCGCGTGCCGCCAATCTGGAAGCTGACGCTCGCCTGCTTCGGCACGGTATCGGTGGTCATGATCGCGCGCGCGGCCGTCGCAATGCCGCGCTCGTCGAGCTTGCGCGTGGCGAGCGGGATGCCGCTCGCGATCTTCGCCATCGGCAGCGGCTCGCCGATCACGCCGGTCGACGCGACCAGAACTTGTGCGGGCTTCACGCCGAGCGCGAGCGCCGCGAGCGCCGCCATCGTGTTCGCATCGCGCATGCCGTCCGCGCCCATTGCCACATTCGAGCAGCCACTGTTCGCGACGATCGCGCGCGCGACGCCGCCGCGCAGGTGCGCGCGCGTCACCTGTACCGGCGCGCTCGCGACGACGTTGCGGGTGAGCACGCCGGCAGCGCTCGCCGGCCGATCGCTCGCGAGCAGCATCAGGTCGGGCCCGCGCGACTTGATGCCGCAGCGCACGCCCGCCCAGCGAAAGCCTCGAACTTGCACCGCTCGCTCGCT
>JANNKN010000589.1:0-3323 GCA_031396315.1 Deltaproteobacteria bacterium | reverse complement strand
GCGGCCCTGCAAGCGCGCGCGCTGTCCACGCCGTTCGTGCTGACGGCGCGCGCCGAGGGCCTCCTCTACGGAGTGGGCGACCTCGACGAAATCATCCGGCGCTTATGCGCCTTCGAAGCCGCCGGCGCCGATGTGCTGTATGCGCCCGGGCTGCGAACCGCCGAACAGATCCGCACGGTCGTGAACGCGGTGACGCGGCCTGTGAACGTGGTGATGGGCTTCGCGGACCCGACGCTCACGCTCGAGCAGCTCTCCGAACTCGGCGTCCGGCGCGTCAGCATCGGCGGCGGGCTCGCACGCGTGGCGCTGCGCGCGTTCCTCGATGCCGCCCGCGAGATGCGCGCAGGCCGCTTCGAGTTCGTGACGAGAATGGCGGGCGTCCGAGAGCTCTTCGACGCGTTCCCACCCGAGCCGTGAAGCCCCCGGCTAGCGGTCCGGCCGCTCGCGCTTCTGGCAGTCGGGGCAGTGGCCGTACAGCTCGTGGCGATGCCGCAACAAGCGGAAGCCATAACGCTTGCCGATCTCGTCCTGCGCTTGCTCGATCATCGCGCATTCGAACTCGACGATCTTGCCGCAGCGCGTGCACACGAGATGGTCGTGGTGTTCGTGCTCGATCTCGTAGCGCGCGACTCCATCGTCGAAGTGGCGCTCGATCGCGAGGCCCGCGTCGCACAGCAGCTTCATGGTGCGGTAGACGGTGGTGAAGCCGACATTCGCATGCTGCTCGCGCACGCTCTGGAATAGCGCCTCCGCGGTGATGTGGCCCTTCACCGCGAGGAACACGTCGAGAATCGCCTCCCGCTGTCGGGTGTGCTTCAGGTTGTGATCTTCGAGGTAGCTGGCGAGCGCCTTCTGTTCGACCTCGTTCGTCATGGCGAGCCCCTAATTCGCGACGTGCGCGCGAGTGCGTGCAAGGTTCGTCTGCGCTGCCTGATTATCGCAGTCGATTGCGACGGCGCGCTCGAAGGCCCGCAGCGCGTCGTCCTGCCGTTGCGCCGCGACGTAGGCGAGCCCGAGATGGTTTTGCACCGCAGATGACGCGGGCAGGAGTTCCGCCGCGGCCTCGAGGTCGCGAACCGCAGCCTGCGGGTCACCGCGGTCGAGTGCCGCCGTGCCCGCACGGAATAGGCGCGTGGCGTCGACGGTCGCGCAGGCGACGAGCAGGGACGCAGCGATCGTCAGGGCAAAGCGAAGCACGTGGCGACGATAGCCGCGCGCGCCAGGAGCGCGCTCAGCCCAGCGCTAGTCGCCGATTCGCACCCGTGCGACCACCGGCAAATGGTCCGACGCGCGCCTCGCCGCAGGGGACTTGTGCGCCGCGACCTCGCTCACGTTCGCGCCGCGCGCGTAGACGCGATCGAGCGCGAGCAGCGGGCGCGCGGCCGGAAACGTGCGCGGGAATCGCTGTCCGTCGCCGAACTCTTCGTCGAGGGCGCGCGTCGCCTTGCAGCGGCGCCACGCGTTCATGTCGCCGAGCAGTACGACGGGGCCCTGCAGGCGCGGGTGGCCGAGCAGCTGCTCGACTTGTTGCTGGCGCGTACGGTCCACGAGCGCGAGATGGGTCGCGACGATCGCGACCGGGCCCGCGTCAGTCGTGAACTGCGCCGCAACGGCCGAGCGACGCTCGACGTTCGAGAACGTGAGGTCGAGAGTGAATACGCTGGTGATCGGCCAGCGCGACAGGATCGCGTTTCCGAGCTCGCCGAGCCGGTGCACGCGCGACGTCGCGAACGCGACATGAAGATGGAGCGCGTCGGCGATGCGCTCGAGCGGATCCTCGGCGTCGAACGGCCTGAGAACTTCCTGGAGCGCGATCACGTCGGCGCCGAGCTCGGAGATGACGAAGCCGGCGCGCGCGGCGTCGGGGGTGCTCGCGCCATTCAGGCCCGACCAGCGGTGCACGTTGTAGGTCGCGACCGTGAACTCGCTGCCCATCTCGCGCCCAGCCCGCGGATGGCGGGGCGCTCTCACGACAGCCAGGTAGGGCACCGTGGCCTGGAGCGCCTGCTTGCGCGCGCGATGCGTGGTGCGCTCGCCGCGGAGGGTTTCACGGCGGCGGCGGGGGTGCTCCAGCTCTGCAGACATGGCGAAGGGTATCGGCGCCGCATGCGGGTGGGTCAATGAATAAAAGATCGTAGTTTGCAGGGCGTTCTTGCGACGCAGCCGTTCGCTCGCGGGCGACGCAGCCGCGCCGCTGCGAGCTCGGCTTCCAGCCAGCCCAACCGGGCCGCCCCCTGCGAGTTGCCGATCCGCTTCCCCCAAGCGCCAGGCGATTCCGCCGATAAGTTCCCGCGCCATATGTCCAAGCCTGTCGCAGACCCGCTCGCTGCCGTCTCGAACTCGCCCGCCGTTCAGGCGGCTGCACGCGCACTCGTCGACGCCGTCCAGCACGCGATCGCCGGGAACCCGCTCTCGGCGGACGGCTACGCGCAGGCGATGCAACAGATCGCGGAGCTGCGCGGCCGCCCGCTGTTCCTGCCGATCGTGCTGAGCGGTCTCGGCAACGGCGCGCGCGTGCGGCTCGCGGACGGCCGCAGCGTCCTCGATTTCATCGGTGGCATCGGCGTCTACGCCTTCGGTCACTGCGACCGGGATTTGCTCGAGACCGCCGTCGTCGCCGCGGCGCGCGACGTCGTCTTCCAAGGCAACCTCGCGCCCGGCCTCGAGCAGGCGCGGCTGTTGCGGTTGTTACTGGAACACGCGTCGCCGCGGCTCGCGCACGGCTGGCTCTCCGTCTCCGGTGCGATGGCGAACGAAAACGCCGTCAAGATGATTTGGCAGAAGCATCACCCGGCGCACTTCATCGTCGCGTTCGAGAACGCCTTCGCGGGCCGCACCACGACGATGGCCGAGCTGACGGACAAGCCGGGCTTTCGCGAAGGCCTGCCGCTGCGCGGGAACGTGCTGTACGTGCCGTTCTTCGATCCGCGCGTCGAGGGCGGGACGCAGCGCTCGCTGGCCGCGCTCGACGCGCACATCAAGCGCTATCCCGGCCAGATCGCCGGCATGCTGTTCGAGCTCGTGCAGGGCGAAGGCGGCTTCAATACCGCGCCGCGCGAGTTCTTCGTCGCGCTGATGGAGCGCTGCCGCACCGAAAAGATCGCGGTCTGGGTCGACGAGGTGCAGACCTACGCGCGCACCGGCGAGCTGTTCGCGCACCAGACTTTCGGGCTCGCCGACTACGTCGACCTCGTCACCGTCGGAAAAATCCTGCAAGGCAGCGCGGTGCTCTACACGAAGGACTACAACCCGCGCGAAGGCCTGGTCGCCGGCACCTACGCCGGCGCGACGGTGGGGCTCAGCGTCGGCGCGCGCATCATCGA
>JANNKN010000588.1:0-11545 GCA_031396315.1 Deltaproteobacteria bacterium | reverse complement strand
CCGCCGACTGCGTGGCGGATTTTGTGGTTGTCGCGGCGACACCCCCCTCCGCCGTTCCCTCTGGGCCCCCACCCCCTCCCCCCCCACGGCACAATACGATACGATCCGTCTCGTAGCTACGAAAAGCCGAGCAACTTCTGGGGGTTCCGCGAGTTGGCCGAGACGCAGTGGGACGCGATGACGATTCCGCGCACGCTCGCGCGCGCGGCGGAGCTGTGGCCGAACGCATCTGCGGTCGAGGACGGCGGCGCGCGCTTCACGTTCGCACAGCTCGCCGCCGAGGTGGAGCGCGCGTCGCGGGCGTTCCTCGCGGCGGGCATCGCGCGCGGCGACCGCATCGGCGTCTGGGCGCCTAACAGCTGGCAGTGGGAGGTGGCTGCGCTCGGCGCGCAGTGCGCGGGCGCGGTCCTCGTCACGCTGAACACGCGCTTCAAGGCGCACGAAGCGGCCTACGTGCTCGGCAAGAGCGGCGCGCGGCTGCTGTTCACGGTGGGGGACTTCCTCGGCATGAACTACGCCGAGGCGATCGCGCAGCAGGATCTGCCGCGGCTCGAGCGCGTGATCACGCTCGCAGGCTCGGGCAAGAACGCGAAGACGTGGGACGAGTTCGTCGCGAGCGGCGAGCGCGTGAGCGCGAGCGAGGCGCAAGCGCGCGCCGCGTCCGTAACACCCGACGACCTGAGCGACATCCTCTTCACGAGCGGAACGACCGGATTCCCGAAGGGCGTGATGACCGCCCATGGCCAAAACCTCAAGGTGTTCGACACGTGGAGCGGAGGCGTCGGGATCCGCGCCGGCGATCGCTACCTGATCATCAACCCGTACTTCCACAGCTTCGGCTACAAGGCCGGCTGGCTCTCGTGCTTGATCCGCGGCGCCACCGCGCTGCCGCACGCCGTCTTCGACGTGCCCGCCGTGCTCGCGCGCTGTGGGAACGAGCGCATCAACGTGCTGCCCGGCCCACCGACGCTCTACCAGTCGATCCTCGCGCACCCGGATCGTACGAAGTTCGACTTGTCAGGCCTGCGCCTCGCCGTGACCGGCGCCGCCGCCGTGCCCGTCGAGCTCGTGAAGCGCATGAAGACGGAGCTCGGCTTCCAGACCGTCATCACCGCGTACGGCCTCACCGAGAGCTGCGGCACGGTGTCGATGTGCACGCCGGGCGACGACGCCGAGACGATCTCGACGACCTCGGGCAAGGCGATCCCCGACACCGAGGTGAAGTGCGTGCGCGAAGACGGCAGCGAGGCGCCGCGCGGGGCGCCCGGCGAGCTGTGGGTGCGCGGATACAACGTGATGCGCGGCTACTTCGAGGACGCGGCAGAG
The DNA here is from genome assembly GCA_031396315.1 of Deltaproteobacteria bacterium. Taxonomy (GTDB): domain Bacteria; phylum Myxococcota_A; class UBA9160; order UBA9160; family UBA6930; genus VGRF01. The sequence continues at coordinate 10,219 of JANNKN010000588.1, read as the reverse complement.
ACCGCGAAGGCGATCGACGCGGACGGCTGGCTCCACACCGGCGACATCGCGGTGATGGACGCGCGCGGGTATCTGCGCATCACCGACCGCATCAAGGACATGTACATCTACGGCGGCTTCAATTGTTATCCCGCCGAGATCGAGAACCTGATCTACATGCACCCGGGGATCGCGCAGGTCGCCGTCATTGGCGTGCCGCACGAGCGGCAGGGGGAGATCGGGATGGCGTTCGTAGTGCCGGCGCCCGGCGCGACGATCGAGCCGGATGCGCTGATCGCGTGGTGCAAGAAGAACATGGCGAACTACAAAGTGCCGGGGAGCGTGCGCGTTGTTACTGCGTTGCCGCAGAATGCTTCGGGGAAGGTGCTGAAGACGGAGCTGAGGAAGACGGCGCAGCACCCGTGAACGCGATCCGGGCCGTGCCGCCCCGCGCTGCGCGAGGAACCGCATTTTTCTCGCCTCGCGCGAGCTGGGCAGGCGTATAGTGCTCGCGCTCGGCGAGTGACTCGCAGTGCGAAGGAGACGAACGATGCGCAAGGCCGGGTTTTGGTGTTTCGCGGCGATCCTACTCATTGCGGCGCATGCGAGTGCTCAATCTGCACCCATCGAGTGCACCGCTCCCGAGCTCCCGGTTTGGGACGGCGTGACGCCCGCGTGCATCGAGCCGAACGTCTCCTGCAGAGAAGACTCCACTCCCACGTACGTCGGAAATGGGTCGTGGTCCTGCCCGACGGCAGGGGAGCTTCGCTTCGCGGCGGGGCCCCAGTTCTCTTGCCAAGACGAGGCGGTGGTGAACTGGAACGAGACGCGCGAAGAGTGGGAGTGCAACACGCTCAGCGCGTGTGAATCCTGCCGCCGCTGCGATCTGACCGTCGCCGTCGCGAAGAAGGGTTGCGTCGAGAAGAGTCGCCGCAAGGCGCGCTCGCTCTGCAACGACGCGAGCGGCATCACCTGGCGCGGAGAACTGGTCGACAAGGAAAACCGGACTTGTGAGGCCCAGACGCTTCGCATGAACGGAAAGACCGTGAGCGTCGATATCTGTTCCGGCCCGTCGGTCGATGAGTGCATCGAGGGCTGGATGAACAGTCACCCGGGCGAGACCGGCGGCTCGAGCACGAGCGGCTCCGTCTCCTACAAGGTCGGCGGGAAGGCTGGCGGCTCCATCATGGGGATCGGCGTGGAAGTCAGCGGCGAACGCGCGACCGAGGATACCCAGGGCACTTCGTACTCGGCTGCGTGGGGGGGCGGGAATGGCTTCCTGTCCGCGTGCGCTTCGGCGGCAGCCAAGGTTGCGGATGCATGCGCCGACTGCACGGATGCGTGCGGAGAGTCGGGCGACGCGCGATCCCCGACAGGATCCCTCGCTTCCAGGGTCGCTCGGTGCACGGCAGTAGGGGCGCACGCGGAGTCGCTCTAGTCCGACGGCGGGTCCACTGATTAGGAGCCTGCGCCGGAGCGGCCCGGGCGCGGCTGCGCCATATGGCGCGCAGCGACCCCGATAGTCATTAGGGTCGCGTGGCCGCGGCGCCGTGCGAGTGGACCGCGCTCCTCGGAGTTGGGCGCTACGCTGCGCTCGATTCCGGCTCCGCCGCGGCCGGCCCGCGCGGCGCTTGGTCCCGCCGATTGAGGCGCGCGCCAAGCCGGCCGCAATGCGCGAGGATCGTGTAACCCCCTGCCCCCACAGCGTTTCCGGCCTCGCCTTCGCACCGGGCCTGGCGCACGCGCAACCCCTCCGCCGATCGCCGTAGCCGCGTCGCACTCTCATATTGACGATTTAGTCATAATGAGGTTATAGTCGTTTTGACGATCTAATCGGCCGAGTCGAAGGAGTTGAAAATGGCGCGAGTGAATCTGGAGAGACGGGCAGAGATCGGCCTGGCGAAGCGCAATCGCACGCGCGCCACGCTGCTGGAGGCTGCGCGCCGCTGCTACTCCCAGCGCACGGCCGCGGCGGTCACCGTGGACGCGGTGATGCGGGCCGCTGGTCTCGCGAAGGGCACCTTTTACGTGCACTTCGAAGACCTGGCAGCCCTGGAGGCGGAGCTCGGCCAGGCCCTGATCGAGGAGCTCGACCAACGTCTGCAGCCCGCGCGCCTCGCGAGCGACCATCCCCTGACGCGCATCGCCACGGGTGTCAGCGTCCTGCTGCGCGACCTGGCTGGCACGCCCGCGCAGGCACGGCTCGTGGCGCGGGCTGCCATGGCGATCCCGAACGTCACCACCGCCATCCAGGGGCACCTGCACGAGGATCTGGCTGATGCGCAGGCTGCCGGCCTGCTGGCAGTGGAGTCAGCCGAGCTCGCGGCGCGAATGGTGACCGCTCTCAGCCAGCAGGCGGCGCTCGATCTTGCCGAGCGCAGGATCGACGAGCGCGCACTCCCCGACATCGTGCGGGCGATTTTGCGCGCCCTCGGATGCACACCGCGCGACGCGGCACGGCATGCCAGCGCAGGGGAGCGCCATGCCCGTGCCCATTCGCGCTGACGACTGTCGATGACCGCGCGCCTAATAAGGAGAAACCGATGACCATGAATTTACGCGCACCGATCCAGCGGCGCGCCGGGAACGTCTTCTGGAGCCTGGCGGCCACTGCCACCGTGATCGTGCTGACCGCGGCCATGGCGGGCTGCGGGACGGACACGGCGCGCACGCCGGAGCCGCGCCCCGTGCGAGCGCTGGCGATCGATCGCCGTGCCGACGGCGAAATCGTTTCCTTCACCGGCCAAATCCGTGCCAGGGATCAGTTCAACATCGCCTTTCGTCTCGGCGGCCGGGTGATCGAACGGCGCGCGAATCTCGGCGACGCGATCGCCGCCGGTCAGGTCGTTGCGCGGCTCGACTCCCAAGACCAGCAGAACGCGCTGCGCGCGGCTGAGGCCGACCTCTCGGCGGCAGAGGCCGTTCGGACGGAGGCGCGGCTCACCTTCGATCGGCAGCAGGCGCTGCTGAAGGGCGGCGCGACGACGCGGGCGAAGTTCGAAAGCGCGCAGGAGGCGCTGCGCACGGCCGACGCCAGGGTCGACTCCGCCCAGGCGCAGGTGCAGACGGCGCGGGATCAGCTGAGTTACACGATCGTCCGCGCCGATCGGCCAGGCGCGGTGACCGCCGTCGGCGCCGAGCCCGGCGAGGTCGTTGGAGCCGGACAGATGATCGTGCAGCTCGCCGGCCAGGGCGAGCTCGACGCCGTCTTCGACATCCCCGAGCAGCTCATCCGCACGGGTCCGCGCGATCCCGAGGTCGAGCTCGCACTCAGCGACGACTCACGCGTGCGTGCGACGGGCTACGTGCGCCAGGTCGCGCCGCAGGCCGATTCCGCGACACGCACCTTCCAGGTCAAGGTCGGCATTAACAACCCACCGACAGGCATGCGGCTCGGCTCGACGGTGACCGGGCGCCTCGCGCTCGCTGCGCCGGAGGGCGTAGCGGTGCCCGCGAGCGCGCTCACCGAGGGCAATGGACCGCCCGCCGTTTGGGTGGTCGATCGCGAGAGCCAGACTGTCTCGCTTCGCCCCGTCGACGTGGTGCGCTTCGATGCGGCGAGCGTGGTGATCTCGCGAGGGCTCGAGAGGGGCGACCTCGTGGTCACCGCTGGCGTGCAGATGCTGCGGCCGGGCCAGAAGGTCCGCCTGCTCGGAGAGGGCTGATGAAAACCTTGAACCTGTCCGAGTGGGCGCTCCGGCACCGCTCGCTCGTCACCTTCTTCATGCTGATGATCGTGGCCGCGGGCATCGCCGAGTACTTCAAGCTCGGCCGCAGCGAGGATCCCGACTTCACGGTGAAGACCATGGTGGTGGCCGCGAGCTGGCCCGGCGCCACGGTCGAGGACACGCTGGAGCAGGTCACCGACCGCCTGGAGCGCAAGCTGCAGGAGACGCCGGGCCTCGACTACGTGAAGAGCTACACGAGCGCGGGCCGCGCAACGATCTTCGTCAACTTGAAGGATTCGACGCCGGCGGCTGACGTGCCGGACGCCTGGTACCAGGTGCGCAAGAAGGTGCGCGACATCGAGGGGACGTTGCCGGAAGGTGTCATCGGCCCCTACTTCGACGACGAGTTCGGCGACACCTACGGAATCGTCTACGGCTTCACCGCCAGCGGCTTCACCGAGCGTGAGCTGCTCGACTCCGTGCACGAGATCCGCAAGCAGCTGCTCGAGCTGCCGGACATTTCCAAGATCGACATCCTGGGCGCGCAGGACGAGCGCGTGTACGTCGAGTTCTCGCACGAGAAGCTCGCCGGGCTCGGCATCGACCGCACCGCGCTGATCCGCGCTCTCGAGAGCCAGAACGCCGTCGCGCCGGCCGGCGTGGTGCAAACCAGCGACGAGAAGATCTTGGTGCGCGTCTCCGGGGCCTTCCAATCCGAGCAGGACATACTCGGCATCAACTTCGTCGCCGGCGGTCGCATGCTCCGCCTGGGTGACATCGCGCGGGTCACGCGCGGCTCCGCCGATCCGGCGCAGCCGATGTTCCGCGTCAACGGTCGGCAAGGCATCGGGATCGCCATCGCCATGCGCAGCGGCGGCGATGTCTTGGCGCTCGGGCACGCCGTGGCCCAATCGATGGAACGGATCACGGAGAACCTGCCGGTCGGCATCGAGCCCACCCTAATTGCCAACCAGACGGTGATCGTCGAGCACGCGGTGGACGAGTTCATGGAAGCTCTGTGGGAGGCGATCGCGATCGTGCTCGGCGTCAGCCTGCTGAGCCTCGGCGTTCGCGCCGGCGCGGTGGTGGCGCTGTCGATCCCGCTGGTGCTGGCCGCAGTGTTCGCGGTCATGAGCTTCATCGGCATCGACCTACAGCGCATCTCGCTCGGCGCGCTGATCATCGCGCTCGGACTGCTGGTCGACGACGCCATGATCACCGTCGAATCGATGGTGACGCGGCTCGAGCGCGGCGACGACAAGGAGCAAGCCGCCACCTTCGCCTACACCTCGACCGCGTTCCCGATGCTCACCGGCACGTTGGTGACGGTGGCCGGGTTCGTGCCGATCGGCTTCGCGCGCAGTGGAGCGGGCGAGTACACGTACTCGATCTTCGCCGTGGTAGCGGTTGCGCTGTTGGCCTCCTGGGTGGTCGCGGTGCTGTTCTCGCCGCTGCTCGGCGTTTGGGTGTTGAAGAAGCCCAAGGCCGCACACGCGAAGGAGCCGGGGCCGATCCTGCGCGCCTTCCGCCGCTTCCTCGAGCTGGCAATGCGTTGGCGCTGGATCACGCTTCTCGTGACGCTCGGCCTGTGCGCATTTTCCGTGCTCGGGATGCGCTTCGTGCCGCAGCAGTTCTTCCCTTCCTCGGATCGGCCCGAGCTGCTGGTCGACCTGCAGCTGCCGGAGAGCGCCTCGATCTACGCCACGCGCGACGTCTCGGGCCGCTTCGATGCGCTGCTGAAGGGCGATCCCGACGTCGACCATTGGAGCACCTACGTCGGGCGCGGTGCCGTGCGTTTCTATCTGCCGCTCAACGTGCAGCTCCCTAATGACTTCTTCGCCCAGGCCGTCGTGGTCACCAAGGGACTGGAGGAGCGGGAGCGTGTGAAGGCCAAGCTGGAAAAGGCGCTCGCGAACGAGTTCCCGAGCGTGATCGGTCGCGTCTACCCGCTGGAGCTCGGCCCGCCCGTCGGCTGGCCGCTGCAGTACCGCGTCAGCGGGCCGCGGGCCGCGGAGGTTCGCGACACCGCCTTCAAGGTCGCCGACATCCTCGGGGCCAACCCCGATGCGCGGAACGTTCACTACGACTGGATGGAGCCGGCGCGCACGGTCCGCATCCGAGTCGACCAGGACGAGGCTCGCCTGTTAGGGCTGAGCTCGCAGGATCTCGCCCAGTCCGTGAACACGGTCGTGTCCGGGGTCACGGCCACCCGGCTGCGCAGCGGCATTCATCTGGTCGACGTGGTGGTGCGCGCCTCCGCCGAGCAGCGCATGTCGCTGTCGACGATTCGCGATCTTCAGGTGCCGCTGCCCAACGGGAAGACCGTGCCGCTCAGCCAGATCGCTTCCGTGGAGTACGGCCAGGAGTATCCCATCGTGTGGCGGCGCGACCGCCGGCCGACCGTGACGGTGCGGGCCGACGTCGTCCCTGGCGTGCAAGCCGCGACCGTGGTGCAGGCCGTCGCGCCGAAGCTGGACGCGCTGAACGCGAGCCTGCCCGAGGGATACCGGATCGACATCGGCGGCACGGCCGAGGAGAGCGTGAAGGCCCAGGTGTCGGTCGCGGCCGTTCTTCCCGCGATGCTGATCATCATGCTCACCGTGCTGATGATTCAGCTTCAGAGCTTCAGCCGCTTGTTCCTAGTGCTGAGCGTGGCGCCGCTCGGTCTCATCGGAGTTGTTGGGGCGCTGCTGATCGCGGACAAACCGCTGGGCTTCGTGGCGCTGCTGGGCGTGCTCGCGCTGATCGGCATGATCGCCCGCAATTCGGTGATCCTGATCGACCAGATCGAGCACGAGAGGGCGCAGGGGCGCGACGCCTGGGAAGCCGTCATCGAGGCCACAATGCACCGCTTCCGCCCGATCCTGCTCACCGCGGCGGCGGCGGCGATCCTCGGGATGATTCCGATCGCGCCCACCATCTTCTGGGGCCCCATGGCCTACGCGATCATGGGCGGCCTCGCGGTCGCGACGGTTCTCACGCTGGTGTTCCTGCCGGCGCTCTATGTGATCTGGTTTCGCATCGAGGTGCCGGAGGTGCAGCATGCACAGGAGGCGACATGCCCGTCGATCCTGCTGCCGTCCTGAATCAAGCCTCCGGTCTCCTGGGCGCACTCATCGGCGGTGGCGCCTCGCTCGGCGTCGCGGTCTACAACCAGCGCGCCGAGAAACACCTGCAGCGCGTGGCCAAGGAGATCGCCAGGCGGGAGAGGGTCTATTCCGACTTCCTGGAGAGCGCCTCGAAGCTGGTGTTGAAGGCGTACACGCGTGACGAGATCGTGCTGGGCGGCGACGAGCAGCACCTGATCGGGCTGATTCACCGAATGAGGTTGTTCGCGCCGCAGCACGTCGTCGCGGGTGCGGATGCAGTGGTGAAGGCCATCGTCGAGATCTCACTCGAGCCCAGCATCGAGCTGCGGCAACTCGCGATGGAGGCGTTGTCCAAGAGTCCCGACCCCGACCCGTTCTTGCAGTTCAGCGTGATTTGCAGATGCGACCTGGACAATGTGCATCGCAGCGTGAGGTAGGCGGGAGATCGTCGCGGTTTCGCTGTCGGCTCGGCTACGAGAGCCAACCGGGCAACTTGGCCGCCTGCCTGATCCACGTCGCCAGCTGCGCCTCGTCGAGATCGTCTTCGTGGATGTCGATCCAGCGGGCGTCCTTGCCCGTGCCACCGGGCGGGACCGGCCGCAGCGACGTGCCGTGGAAGAAGGTGAGCTTGACGTAGTGGGTGAAGACGTGGAACCCGAGGAACCAGCCTTGGCCCTCGATGCCGTAGAGCGGCGAGTTCCACTTCACCGCCTTGCGCACGTTTGGCACGTTGCGCGCGATGAGCGCGTCGAGGCGTTTCCCAATGTCGCGCTTCCAGCCGGGCATCGCCGCGATGTAGGCCCGCACGGGCGCCTCGCCGTCAGCCTTCGCGATTTGGGGGTTGCCGCCTGTTAGGAGTTTTCTCGGCTTGGCCTTCGCGGCCGGCTTGGGCGCGGACCTGGAAGCAGACGTGGAGCGCTTCTTCATGGCTCGGTTGTAGCGCGAGCTGTTGCGGTATCGGCAGTCGCACTCAAGGCCGGCTCAGGATCTCCGCTGCCGCGCGCTCGCCTGAACGCACTGCGCCGTCGATCGCGCCGTGCGAGATCGTCGCGGTTTCGGTACCGGCCCAGTGCACGCGGCCGAAGGGTTCGCGTAGCAGGTGGCCGTAGCGCGTGAGCGTGCCGAGCGTGAAGTGCGCCATCGAGCAGCCGCGAGACCACGGCTCGTTCCACCACGAAGTCTCGATGAGCTCGATGGGCTTCGCGGCGCGGGGGCCGAGGCGAGTGGTGAGCGCATCGAGCACTGCAGCTCGGCGCGCGGAGGCATCGAGCGACTGCAAGCGCTGCGCGGTCGCGCCGAAGGTGAATGCCGCGATGACGCCGGGGCTCCCCGAGGCGGGGCTCGCGTCGATCGTCACCTCGGCGGCGGAGCCGGGCCCGGAGGTTTGGCCGCTGAGTCCGTCGGCGCGCCAGAACGGCTCGTCGTACATCGCGAGCGTCTTCGTTTCCCAGCCGCCGATGGCGTTGCGGTACAGCGCGGCCCGGTCGTCGGGGAGCGCGGGGCTGAACGCGATCTCGAGCGCGAGCGCGGGCGGGACCGACACCACGGCGTACTGCGCCGAGACCGTGAGCTCACCGCTCGCGACGAGCACGCGATCGCCGCTCTGCGTGATCGCGCGAACGGGAGCGTTCAACCGAACGGCATCGCCGAGCTCGTCGGCGACCTTGCGCGCGATCGAGCCCGCGCCGCCGCTCACCAGATTCTCTTGCGCGCCGTTCTCGATGGAGAACAGCGTGTCGATGCTGCCGTGGGCGTGCGCGAGATAGAGCAGATGAAGCAGCGACGCCTCGGACAGATCGGCAGTCATCAGGCCGCGCACGGCGGTCTCGAAGAGATCGCGCGCGAGGGAGGTGTGGATCCCCGAGTGCTCGAGCCACGACGCGATCGACCGCGCGTCCCACTCGGCCGCGCGCCGCGCCGTCCACGGAGCCTCGAGCGGAACCTGCCGCGCCATGCGGTTGAGCTTCCACTGCGCGAGGGCGAGCGTGAGCACGGCGAGCGGACTGATCTTCGGGATGAGGCCGGTGTAGCGGCGCGTGCGCCCCTCGCCGACGAGGAGATGCGCGCCCTTCACCCACGTCTTGTAGGTGGCGACGCCCACCTCGCGCGCGAGGCCGAAGATCGCGTCGTGCTGCGGACCGAGCCACGCTCCGCCGCGATCGACAGTGGAGCCGCTAGGGAGAGATTGCGTCCAGATGCGGCCGCCGACTCGGTCGCGCGCTTCGAGCACGATGACGGACTTGCCCGCTTGGTGGAGGCGGCGCGCGGCGGTGAGGCCGGCGTAGCCGGCGCCGATGATGCAGGCGTCGGAATCGAGGCGCTCCGTCATCGCTCAGTCCTTGGGTTGGCGAAGCATGAGTGCCTGCCACCCAACGGATCGCTGCTCAGACTGCGACCGGAACATCGCCTCCGACCGCACGCTGCTCGGACTGATCGATGAGTGAGCTGCAACAATCACCGGCGTCTGACCACGTCCACAATGTGTAAAGGATGTCGCCGGACTGATCTGGTGCGAAGCGCTCATTGAGGGCCGGCCGGGCCGCTCGCTGCCGCCCGATAGAAGGAGGATTTCGATGCCTCGATACTTGATTTCATTCGACGACGGATCGATGTACCACATTCCCGAAGAGGACTGGCCGGCTGTGGGCGAAGCGTCGCACGCGGTGGTTCGAGAGGCCAAGGCCAACGGGATCTGGATCTTCGGCTGCGGGGTCCAGCGCCAGCAAGCGAGAGTCGTTGCAGCTGACGGGAGCGTCACAGTCGGACCCGTGCCGGAGACAAAGGCGGTAATCGGCGGTTTCTCGATCATCGAAGTGCCTTCGCATGAGGAGGCGTTCGTTTGGGCGGCCCGGATCGCCGAAGCGTGCCGGTGTGCACAGGAAGTCCGCGAGATCATGTTCGATCCGGAATCCTGAGCGGGCCGCGCGATGGTTGGACTGTGTGGCCAAACGGTTTGCGGCTCAGCTGTGGCCACGCGTGAACCATGATGCCACGACCGGCAGCTGGCCGCGCGATGAGCAACCGACTGGCCGGCCGACGGCTCGAAGCCTCTGCACACCCCGACCGCGGCCGTCAGGTGCAGCCGATTGTTAGGCCGCGGGCTGCCGAGCCGCGAGCAGGGCATGCGCAAAGGCGACGACCGTGATGGCCCACATGGCGCCGATGATGATGGTGAGCGGCGTCTGGGAGAGGTTGCCATCGGCAGGCTGGTTGAACTGCTCGATGTGCGACCAGAAGCTCATGTAGAACATGGCGCTCGTGAAGCCCCACGCTCCCGCCAGGACCTGCGGAGCCCGAGAGTGGCCCCGCGTCGCGAGGAGTGCGCCGGCGGCAAGGAGCGCGGCAGCGACGAAGTCGACGAGCCAAAACGGCCACCACTGCCAGTTGCCCCAGTTTCGCGCGAGCTCTGCAAGAGCGAGGAATGCACCGAAGACGAGGGCGGGAACCGACGACCAGCGAGTCATTCTGCCTCCCCGCCCCGCG
>JANNKN010000564.1:0-2145 GCA_031396315.1 Deltaproteobacteria bacterium | reverse complement strand
TCGCCGCCGCTCGCCGCGCGGTTCAGGTTCTCCTTCATGTAGCGGTACGCGACGGCCGGGCCGTGCGCGAGCCGCAGCGCGAGCTCGCGCGTCGCCTGCTCGAGCTCGGCCGCGGGCACGACGCGGTTCACGAGACCGACGCGCAGCGCCTCCTCCGCGCTCACGCGCTCGCTCAATAAGTAGAGCTCACGCGCTCGCGCAGAGCCGACCACCTGCGTGGCGAAGAAGGTGCCGCCGTAGTCGCCCGAGAAGCCGACGCGCGCGAACGAGGTGAGCAGCACCGCGCTAGCGGAGGCGACGCGCAGGTCGCACGCCATCGCGAGCGCGAAGCCGGCGCCCGCCGCTGCGCCGGGGATCGCGGCGATGACGGGCTTCGGCATCGTGTAGATGCGCCCCGCGGTCGCGCGCTGCGAGAGGCGCTGCGCGTGGATGCGCGCGTCGATGCCGGGGCCCTCGCCGTTGCCCGCGTTGCGCTCGTTCATGCCTTTCACATCACCGCCCGCGCTGAAGGCACCGCCCGCCCCGGTGAGCACGACGCAGCCGACGTCGCTCGCCGTCTCCACTTCCTCGAGCACGCGCGCCATCCCCGTGAGCATCTCCCCGGAAAACGCGTTGCGGCGCTCGGGGCGGTTCATGGTGAGCGTCGCGACGCGATCCTCGATGCGCGCGAGCAGGTGATCCGTACCGGTGTCGATCGTGCGAGCAGTCATTCTGAGATGCCTCCATGGGGCCGCGACGGTACCTCGGGAGGTGCGCCAAGCGTGGGCCGAGCTGCGCAAGTACGTCCCCAACGCAAAGTCGGCGTAGCATCGCCTCCGCCCACGATGAAGGAGCCGCTCGATGAAGACTCGCCAGCTCGGCCGCACGGGGCTGCGTGTGCCCGTGCTCTGCCTCGGCACGATGACGTTCGGCTTGCAGTGCGACCGCGATACCTCGTTCGCGATTCTCGATCGCGCGCTCGAGGGCGGGCTCGATTTCCTCGACACTGCGGATGTGTATCCGCTCGGAGGCACCGCCGAGACGGTCGGCCGCACCGAGGAGTTGATCGGTGAGTGGCTGCAGCTCCGTAACAACCGCGACCGAATCGTGCTCGCGACCAAGTGCCGCGGCCCGATGGGGCGCGGGGCGAACGACGTTGGGCTCTCGCGCCAGCACATCCTGAAGGCGTGCGACGCGAGCCTGCGCCGGCTGCGCACCGACCGCATCGATCTCTACCAGACGCATTTCTTCGATTCCGACGTGCGCATCGAGGAGACGCTGCGCGCGCTCGAGGATCTCGTGCGCGCCGGCAAGGTCCGCTACGTCGGCTGCTCGAACTATCCGGCGTGGCGGCTCGCCGAGGCTGGAATGGCAGCGCGCGAACTCGGCAGCGAGGGCTACGTCTCGGTGCAGCCGCGCTACAACTTGTTATATCGCGACATTGAAACCGAGCTGCTCCCCCTCTGCATCTCTCAGGGAATCGGCGTGATCGTCTACAACCCGCTCGCGGGCGGCTTCCTCTCGGGCAAGCACAAGCTCGCGCCGGAGCCCGAAGAACAGGGCCGCTTCACGCTCGGCACGGCGGGCAAGATGTATCGCCACCGCTACTGGCAGGAAGCGCAGTTCGCGGCAGTCGAGCGCTTGAAGAAGGAGGTGGAGTCGCGCGGCCTCGATCTGGTCAGCGTCGCGGTCGCGTGGGTGGTCGCGCAACCGGGTATTACGTCCGCGATCATCGGCGCGAGCAAACCCGCGCAGCTCGCGGCTTCGCTGGCGGCGGCCGAGCTACAACTGGACGAGCCGCTGCAGGCGGCTTGCGAGGCAATCTGGTGGGAGCTGCCGCGGCGTCCGGTCGCGGAGGGCTATCGCTGAGCCCGTCGCGCCAAGTCCGGAACGCGAGCGCTGCCCGTCCGCGCCGCATTCGGCACTTTGTGGCCTGCGGCCGAGCGCTTCCGCGGTTGGCTGCGCATGGGCTGCCGATGCGTTTTTCACACGATCTACCTCGATCTGGAGAGGCGCCCACCGCAAGTTCGGTTGACAATACGCGCACCCCTATCCGCTCAAGGGTTCCGTCTCAACTCTCTGGAGTCACGCATGTCGTCCCGCTCGCTTTGGCTTCGCCGCGTTCTGGCTTCCGCACTCGTTGCCGCGGCGCCGCTCGCGCTCGCT